>NZ_JBFUGJ010000016.1:0-46247 GCF_056402975.1 Mesorhizobium sp. P3_A9
GGATTTATGTAGTAAGTAGCTAAGCCACGGCGCTCCAACGTGCGGTGGCTCACCAAATTTCGAATAACTTGGCTGAGGCGATCGTCGTTTCGGCCCTGAAGAATCTCTAAATCCTCTTCCGTCGGCTCCGTCCCTAGACGTAGTTTTTTGGCCAGTTCGACAGTCGGAATCCCCACCTCCGGATTCTCGGAATCCGCGAGTATTTTAAGGGCAGGTATTACTAAGTCGATTTCGCGCGTCCGCATTCCGTCTCTATATCTCGTTCGAATCCAGCCTCGAATCCATATATAATGATTCGAATCCATGGAATCAGCCGAATCTTAACCATCTTCATTCACCATTTTAGCGGGCGGGTGTCCGTCAATCATCAATCTATAATTTTGGCCGCCGATTAGCTTCTGCAGGGCAATTTTTGCAGCAGGTGGGCGTAGTGAGGATGGCGACAGGAGACTCGAGCTAGCTGCGGCTCTGCGCCAACGATTTCACTTAATCCAAAGCAACGAGCCACTGGATTCGGGCATATTGTGGAGCACTTCGCTGTGGTGTGCGACTCGCGTATGGTGAGGTGTATCGGAGGCAAGCATGCCCTGTAACGGTCGGAACCATCAACCTAGTTGCACATGCGGCTTTAGCGGTGGGCGACATTCGCGATCACACACATTCCGATGGAAAGGATGGAAGCGCGCCTCTATCCGTAGTTACAGCAACGGACCGTGGTCCAAATGCCCCGAGTGTCAAATTGGCGTCTATTACATTTCTGGACCGCGGGGCGGGGGTGCCTTTTTTGACTGCCTTGGTCCACCATGGACTTTACACCCTTGCACCAACAAAAGGCTCGTATATTCGCCTTTCGGCCGTACTGGCCGGCCAAAGTTAAGGGTGCTCAAAACCGTACTAGAGGAGAACGGTTTCCTTCCGCTAATCGTGAGAAGAGTCGAGAGGATCAACGGCGGCTCTATTTTGCATGGTGTGATGTGGGACACACCTACCGCGCTTCACCTCGGAACAATGGAAATCCTAGACCTTGATACAAATAGGCCTGTGTATGTCCGTCGAGACGACTCGGGCTGGGCAAAAGTCAGTCACTTCCCAATGGATAGCCTAGAGCCAATCAATATCTGGATGAGAGACGATACGTTGGGGCCATTGGATCTACTCATGAACCCTCCGCATAAAACGGACAGCGGTCGGTAGCAGCCACTGGCGTACAGAGTGCGAGCGGCGGCAAGGTCATCGCACTACCGAAACCCCGGGGTGTGGCCCGCTGCCTCCGGCAGCTCCCCCGCTTTCGAAGCCTGCCATCGATCCACCGGATCGACGATTTGGCGCGCTCTGCGCGCGCCAACCGGCTTCTCAATCCCCCATCTTCAACGCCTGGATAAACGCCTCCTGCGGGATATCCACCTTGCCGAACTGCCGCATCCGCTTCTTGCCTTCTTTCTGCTTGTCGAGCAGCTTGCGTTTGCGTGAGACGTCGCCGCCGTAGCATTTGGCGGTCACGTCCTTGCGCAGCGCCGAGATGGTTTCGCGGGCGATGACCTTGCCGCCGATCGCGGCCTGGACCGGGATCTTGAACAGATGGTTGGGGATCAGCTCCTTCAGCTTCTCGACCATCTGCCGGCCACGCTTTTCCGCCGCCGTGCGGTGCACCAGCATGGACAGCGCGTCGACCGGCTCCTCATTGACCAGGATCGACATCTTGACGAGGTCACCCTCCTTGTAGTCGGTCAGGTGATAGTCGAACGAGGCGTAGCCCTTGGAGATCGACTTCAGCCGGTCATAGAAATCGAAGACCACTTCGTTGAGCGGCAAATCGTAGGTCAGCATGGCGCGCTTGCCGACATAGGACAGGTCGGCCTGGATGCCGCGCCGGTCCTGGCAGAGCTTCAGGATGCCGCCGAGATAGTCGTCGGGGGTCAGGATGGTGGCGCGGATCCACGGCTCCTCGATCGACGCGATCTTCACCACGTCGGGCATGTCGGCCGGGTTATGCAGCTCCTTCTCCGTGCCGTCATTGAGCTGCAGCCGGTAGACGACGGAGGGTGCGGTGGCGATCAGGTCGAGGTTGAACTCGCGCTCCAGCCGCTCCTGGATGATTTCCAGATGAAGCAAGCCGAGGAAGCCGCAGCGATAGCCGAAGCCGAGCGCGGCACTGGTTTCCATTTCGTATGAGAAAGAAGCGTCGTTGAGGCGCAATTTGCCGACGGCGGCGCGCAGATCCTCGAAATCGGCGGCGTCGACCGGGAACAGGCCGCAGAACACCACCGGCTGCGCCGGCTTGAAGCCGGGCAAGGCCTTTGCCGTCTGGCGCCTGTCTTCGGTGATGGTGTCGCCGACGCGTGTGTCGGCCACTTCCTTGATCGAGCCGGTGAAGAAGCCGAACTCGCCGGGGCCGAGCTCGTCGACATTGATGCGGGCGGGCGTGAACACGCCGGTGCGCTCGACCAAATGTTTTGCGCCGGTGCCCATCATGCGGATGGTCTGGCCCTTCTTCAAAACGCCGTCGATGACGCGCACCAGCACGATGACGCCGAGATAGGCGTCGTACCAGCTATCGACCAGCATCGCCTTCAAGGGTGCGGTCGCATCGCCTTCGCGCGGCGGCGGCAATTGGTGGACGATGGCCTCCAGGACATCCGGAATGCCAAGCCCGGTCTTGGCCGAGATCAGCACGGCGTTGGACGCGTCGATGCCGATCACCTCCTCGACCTGCTCGCGGATGCGCTCGGGCTCGGCGGCCGGCAGGTCGACCTTGTTCAGCACCACGACGATCTCGTGGTTGTTGTCGATCGCCTGGTAGACATTGGCCAGCGTCTGCGCCTCGACGCCCTGCGAGGCGTCGACCACCAGCAGCGAGCCCTCGCAGGCGGCGAGCGARCGCGACACTTCATAGGCGAAGTCGACATGKCCGGGCGTGTCGATSAGGTTGAGGATATAGTCCTCGCCATTGTTGGCGCGGTATTTCAGCCGCACCGTCTGCGCCTTGATGGTGATGCCGCGCTCGCGCTCGATATCCATCGAGTCCAGCACCTGCTCCTTCATGTCGCGCAGCTCCAGCCCCCCGGTGGACTGGATCAGCCGGTCGGCGAGCGTGGATTTGCCATGGTCGATATGGGCGACAATGGAGAAATTGCGGATGTGGTCGAGGGGCGTGCTCATCCGCGCGCTTTAGCAGGGGCGGAAAGCTGCGGCAAGCGGCGGCCTCTGCCGACCATTTCGGCCGACCATTTCTGCCGAATTGCGGGAATATCGATAAAATTTAACCAAATGCATTAGAGCATAATTTCAGACCTGTATGTTAGCTCTGCAAGATATTGCGTTGAAAGGGCTGAAAATGCGGGGGATTGCAGTCAGGTTCGTGGAGTCGCGCAGCGGCTCGATAGTGCCATTGTTCTTTCTCATGCTGGTGCCGATTATATCCGCGGTCGGCTTCTCGGTCGACTATACCAGCGCCATCCAAACCCGGTCCAACCAGCAGCAGGCGCTGGATGCCGCGCTGCTGTCGATAACCAGCATGGACACCACCTCGACGCTGGCGCAGCGCCAGACGGCGCTGCAGGATTCCTTCGTCGCCAATGGTGGCCTGGGCACTGCGACGCTGAACAGTTTTGTGGCTGGTACCACCACGGCCGCCGCCACCGGCCAGGCCTCGGCAAATTTCCCCATGCCGACCATTTTCATGAAGATCGCCAGAATCGACTCCGTGCCGATTGCCGTCGCGGCGGCGGTCAGCAAGCCGCCGGCGCTGGTCAATGCGACCTTCAAGATCTCCAAGGTGTCGGGCTGGTGGAACAAGACGATGACGCTCTACGGCACCCAATTTACAGCGACGACGGCCAAGTCGCTGATGTCCATCGAGTACAGCTATAACGGTTTCGGGGATCCGAAGGGCTACGGCACCACGAACGTGTATACGATCACCAACAATGGTGGCGCGGACATCAAGACGCTCGTCCAGTCGCAAGTTTGCACCACCGCCATCGTGACCACTTTCACCGGCCTGCCCGCCAATGCGATCCTCCAGACCAGCGGCAACAAGAAATATTCGACAACCTGCGTCGACACCATGTATCCGGCCAACGGCGCCGGCGCGTCGATCGATGTCAGCCAGATGGGTGGCCTCTCTCTGCAGATGTACGTGCCATCGGGCAACCCGCAATACCTCAAATCGGACGATGCGAGCACCTCCAACCGACTCTATAGCGGGGTGGACGCGAACTCCCTGATCGAGACCACGACCGGGACGAAGGTCGACATCTTCTCCATCGTGCCTTGTGGCGTCACCAGCTACCAGGCCTGGGAGGACGGTGGCACAACGGTGCCGACTCCGTCTGCAAATGCCGACTTTTTCTACAACGTCACCGGCAAGTGCGACTTCAACAAGCGGCCCTCGGACACGGCGCTGACGCAGTAAGGCCGGAACTGCCGATCGCCCCCCTCGTCGCAGGGCAATCGCCTATGGCGATTTTGCGTCGCGCGGTCGCGCGGCCCGGGCAGCGCTTGCGGGGGCTGCCCCGGCGATCACAAAGCGGTGAACACCAGCCTGGCGGCCGAAGATGCTTAAACTTTGATCGATCCCATTAGACCTTGATTTGCCGGCTGGGTGGTACCTGCGCGGTGACTAATGTCTCCTGGGGGTAGAAAATGTTGAAGGTTGCAGGCCGGTTCGTCCGTTCGCGCAGCGGCTCGATGCTGCCGCTGTTTTTCCTGAGCCTGGTGCCGCTGATCACCGCTGTCGGCTTCTCCGTCGACTACACCGATGCCGTCCAGACCCGCTCCGACATGCAGGAAGCGCTGGATGCCGCGACGCTGGCCATCACCACGCTGCCGACGACCACGGCGCTGAGCGACCGCCAGGTAGCGCTGCAAACAAATTTTGTCGCCAACAACGGCCAGGGCACCGCGACGCTGGCGAGCTTCAACGTCGCCCCCGACGGCACCGTCACCGCCACCACCTCGGYCAGCTTTGCCATGCCGACCGATTTCATGACCATTGCCCGGATCAACACCGTGCCGGTCGCCGTCACGTCTGGCGTCAACAAGGCGCCGGGCCTGGTGCAGGCGACGTTCAAGGTCACCGGGGTGTCGGGCTGGTGGAGCAAGACGATGACGCTCTACGGGACGCAATTCGGTGCCACGGCGGCCAAGCCGCTGATGACGATCGCCTATACCTATGGCAACACCAAGGATCCCAAGGGCTACGGCACCACCATCGTCAGCACCATTACCGGTTCGGGCAGCCAGACCGTCACCACCATGGTCCAGAAACAGGTCTGCACCGTCGGCAACAACCCTCCCAACGGGGTGTCGCTTCAGCAGGATGCGTATGGCACGAGATATTACTGTGTCGACACGATGTATCCGGCCAACAGCGCCGGCGCGGCGATCGATGTCAGCCAGATGGGCGGTCTGTATCTGCAAATGAACGTGCCGTCGGGCAACCCGCAAAACCTCTATTCGAACGACGCGGCCACCTCCAACCGGCTCTACAGCGGAACAGCCGCCAACAGCCTGGTCGAGACCCCCACCGGGCAGATCGTCGACATCTTCACCATCGTGCCATGCGGCCAGACGAGCTATCAGGCATGGGAAGACGGCGGAACCACGGTGCCGGCGCCGTCCTCCAATGCCGACTTCTTCTACAACGTTACCGGCAAATGCGACTTCGACCAGCGCCCCTCGCTGACCGCGCTGACGCAGTAGGGTGATGCAGCCGATCTCCCCCCTCGTGGGGGAGATGGCCGTCGGCACGGCCTTCGCCTATCTCCGTAGCAAAGATGCGCACTCAATCTTGATGAGGCAGCGTATTGGCGGCCCGTATCGGCATGGCTTAGCGTGCGGTGCGTCAGCTCCTGGAGAAGAACGCGATGTCAGACCCCGTGCTGCGTGTGTCCATCTTGCGCTGCGATGCCACGAAGTTTGCGCTGTTGCGAGAGATGATGCTGGAGGCCGAGGCAGCGCTTCGGCCTGGCATCGAGGCCATGCCAGGGCTGCTCGTCTTCGACGCCGGCGCCGACGAGGCGACACTGTCGCTGATCAACACCAGTGTCTGGGACACGCTGGAGCATGCCAGGCAGCTCGATACCTTCCAGCCCATGCTGGATGCGGGAAAGCGATTTGTCGCCGAAGGCGCAAGGTTTGAGCGGCCGATCATGCACTACACCTCGCTGTGGCGTTTCGGACAACTCGCGTAGGCCACGATCACGAACCGGTGAGCGCTGTAACGAAGCGGCGAGTGGCAGCGAAGTGGGGGAATGACCGGCGCATCTGAGCGCCGTCCCACACGGAGCCAGCCGATGCCGAGATCGCCTTCCAGAAAATTCGTCGCATTGTCCAGCCTGGGTGCGCTGGCGCTCGCCGCCTCGCTCGGTGCCGCTGTCGCGCAGCCGCTCAGCGTCGTCGAGCTGTTCACCAGCCAGGGCTGCTCGTCTTGCCCGCCGGCCAACGCCAACCTGATCAAGGTCAAGGACCAGCCCGGCGTTCTGGCGCTGTCCTTCAACGTCACCTACTGGGATTATCTCGGCTGGAAGGACACRTTYGGCAAACAGGAATTCACCCAGCGCCAGGTTTCCTACGAGCCGCCGCTCGGCCATGACGGGCCGTTCACGCCGCAAGTCGTGGTCAACGGCCATGCCGATGTCGTCGGCGCCGCGCCCGGCGAAATCCAGCATCTGATCGCGGCGACGGCCAGGACCGGCGGCCCCTCGCTGTCGCTCCAGGGTGGCAAGGTCGCGATCGGCGCCGGTGCTGTGCCGGGCGGCAAGGCCGATGTCTGGCTGGTGCGCTACACCAAGGGCGTCGTCCAGGTGCCGGTGGCGCGCGGCGAAAACACCGGCCGCACGTTGCCGCACGCCAATGTCGTGCATGCGCTGACAAAACTCGGCAGCTGGACCGGCGACGCGACCGCCTATGCGCTGCCAGCCGCGTCCGGGGGCTTGAGCACCGCCGTGCTGGTGCAATCACCGGGCGGCGGGCCGATCCTGGCCGCCGCCACCAACTAGAAATCACGCTTCTGCAAGAGATTGCGCAACGCCGCATGGGCTGCGTCGCAAAATACCGGCGGCCAAGAAACCCGCCACCCCAATCGACAACCCAAGGAGACCACCATGACCATTCTTTCCCGCCTGACGCTGCCCGCACTCGCGCTTGCTTTGTGCTCGACGGCGCTGCTGGCCGGCGGCATCGCCCGCGCCGACGACGCCACCAATGCCATGAAGCCCGCCGCCAACGCCATGAAGCCGGCGGCCGACGCCATGAAACCGGCAAGCGATGCGATGAAGCCGGCGGACCCGATGGCCACCAATTCGATGAAGCCCGCCGCCGATGCCATGAAGCCAGCTGCGGATGCCATGAAGCCTGCTGCGGACGCCATGAAACCGGCGACCGATGCGATGAAGCCGGCAACGGATGCCACTGCACCGGCCAATTGAGATTGGCGCGTGGCCTTCTGTCCCTGGCGGGCTCCCTGTCCAGCCGGGGACAGTTGATGCAGCATCGCACGAATGTGAGGCTGCGCCGCAACTCGCGCATCGCGCCATCGTAGCTGATCCACTAGACTGATCCCAAATGGAAGCCATGAGGAGTGCAACCATGACCAATACCAAGAACCGTTCGACCGGCTTTGTCAGGGGCGCGCTGGCGGCGATGGCCCTTGCCGCCGCGGGCGCCGCCTTCTGGCTGACGCCGGCCGTCTCGGCGGAAGACGCCGTGGTCATCCCGCCGCCGGCGCTCGACGAAAAGGCAGCCTCGGGCAGCGAGACGGCGATCTTCGCCGGCGGCTGCTTCTGGGGCGTCCAGGGCGTGTTCCAGCACGTCAAGGGTGTCAGCCAGGCCGTTTCCGGCTACACCGGCGGTGCCAAGGATGACGCCGTCTACGAGACCGTCGGCACCGGCCGCACCGGCCATGCCGAATCCGTCGAGGTCACCTATGATCCCTCGAAGGTCACCTATGGCCAGTTGCTGCAGGTCTATTTCTCGGTCGCCCACAATCCGACGCAGCTCAACTACCAGGGTCCGGATTCGGGCACCCAGTACCGTTCGACGATCTTCGCCGAGAACGACGCGCAGAAGAAGATCGCGCAGAGCTATATCGGCCAGCTCGACAAGGCCAAGCTGTTTGGCGCGCCGATCGTCACCACAATCGAAACCGGAAAAACTTTCTACCCGGCCGAGAACTACCACCAGGACTTTTTGACGCTGAACCCGACCTATCCCTACATCGTCTACAACGACCTGCCCAAGGTGGCGAACCTGAAGCAGCTGTTCCCGGCGTTGTACAGCGACAAGCCGGTGCTGGTGCTTTCGGCCAGCAACTGATCTTTGCCGCTCGCTGGGGGGTGAGTGACCCCCGGGACTTGCCGTATCCGCCCGCCCCCGCCTGGGATGGGCTATGGATGCCGGCCAGTCCCGGGGCGAAGGCCGGCTACATGCCGCCGGCCTTCATCGCATCGCACGACACATCGGGATTCATGTCGGCGAACGTGCCGGTCGGGTTCTTCTTCCAGGCCCAGACATGCAGCTCATAGAAGGCGCCCAGGCCATATCGGTTGGGCGCGCTGTTGAAGTTGAACAGCTGCCCCTCGAGCGAGGCCGGGCCTTTCGAGGTGATGTACTCCACCGCCACCAGCTTCTGCGTGCCGTCCGCCATCGGCTCGTACATCACCGCTTCCGGCTTCGCCAGATCGACTGCATCGTCTTTCAGATAGGCCGCATTGACATAGTGGATGCCCATGGCGCCGCCGGTGATGCCGCTGGCGCAAGGGATCGGCGCATAGCCTTCCGCGGTGGCCATCGCCACATTCTCGAAACGGCTGTTGGCCGCCCGCACTTTCTCATCCAGCGTGCCGGTATCATGGGCATTCGCCGCCGTGGCCGCGATCGACAGGATCGACAGATTGATGAGATGTCTGGTCCACAGATGGATGTTCATTTTCTCTCCTCGTTGTTGATGCGCGGAAGCAGCCGCTCCCGCTGCGAAGTCGATGGCTGTCAGTCGAACCGGGTGAAGTCCCAGTACTGCGGCAGCTCCTCGAGATCCGGCAGGCCGATGTCGCGTCTCAGATAGTCGTCCTGCGGAGGCAGCCGGCGCCGGCTCTTGCGCAATGGTGCGAACAGCAGCGAGGCAAGCCGCCGGAGAATCCGGCCCAGTAGCGGGCCTCGTCCGACTGGTCTCGAACCCGCCAACACCGCGCTGGACGCGTTGTCAGGCAAGCCGCCACCGCTGCGAAGGGCAGTTGCATGGTCATTGTCGGGATCAACGGTAAAAGTAAGGGTCAAGGACCCGCACCTCCGTGATCTTGTCGACCGGCAGCGCGTTCTTCTGGGCGGTGCTGCGGATCGCCTCGGGCGACGGCGCGTCATAGATGCAGAAGCTCTGCTTCTTGTCGGGCGAGACGAAGGACTGCACCCAGGTCACGCCTTTTTCGGCGTTGCGCATGATGACGCCGCCCAGCGCATCGGCGCCGGCATCGTTCATCGGCACGCTGAGGCCATTTGGAAATGTGCGTTCAACGACATAGCGAGGCATATCAGGTTTCCCTTTTGTGGTGATTCACGCTCGATTTGAGCGCGACGGGACATTGATCACGCTCGCAAAGGGCGCGCATCGGAACCTTTCCCTATATTTTGTGGGAAGATTCCCTATATTGGGGTCGTTATGTGGAGAATGGCACCGGAATGTGTGGAGGGTCACATTTCCGGGCAAGCGCCTTGGACAGTCGTGGCGGATGTCCGGCGCAGCGGTGAAACCGACCCCATTTGAGCGATGACGATGCTTCTGGAACGGCAGGCGCAGCTGGCGCAACTGGACGAACTTTTGGCTGAAGCCGGACGCGGACGCGGACGCGTTGCGGCGTTATCGGGCGAGGCCGGGGCCGGCAAGTCGGCGCTGGTCGAAGCCTTTACCAGCCGCGCCGGGCCAGATGCGCGCATCTTCCGCAGCGCTTGCGAGGACCTGTCGATACCCGACCCGCTCGGGCCTCTCTACGATCTGGCGCGCGAGGCGCAATGGGCGATGCCGCAGGCGGTCGACGCCCGGCAAGGTCGGCGGTTGCCGTTGTTTTCGGACGCGCTCGATGTGTTCGAGGCGAGGACCGGCGCAACGCTGCTGGTGATCGAGGACCTGCACTGGGCCGATGACGCGACGCTCGATTTCGTCCGCTTTCTCGGCCGCCGCATTGCCAGCACCCACATCCTGCTGCTTGTGACGGCGCGCACCGACCGCAGCGAGAGCCAGATGCGCATGCGCCGGGCGCTGGGCGAAATCCCGGCCGGCAGCATCGCCCGCATCGACGTGCCGCTGCTCAGCGAAGCAGCGGTGCTGTCGCTCGCCGCCGGCGCCGGCCGTGACGGCGATGCCATCTACCGGGCGACCGCCGGCAACGCCTTCTTCGTCACCGAATTGCTGAGCGCCGAGAATGAAACGGCACTGCCAGCCAGCGTGCGCGACGCCGTTTTGGCGCGCGCCGAACGCCTGTCTGAGGGCGCCCGTTCGATGCTTGACGCAGTGTCGGTGTTTCCAAGGCGCGCCGACGCCTGGGCCTTGCAGGGCCTGTGCGGCGTGGCCGCCGCCGGCCAGCTCGCCGAATGTGTCTCGAATGGCCTGCTCGACGATCTCGGCGACGGCTACGCCTTCCGCCACGAAATAGCCCGCCGCGCCATCGAGACGATGCTGACGACGAGCCAGCGGCGCGAGTTCAACCAGCGCGCCCTTTCCGCGCTGCTCGAGAACGGGTCCGTTGCGACGGCGCGCCTGGTCCACCACGCCGTGGAGGCAAACAATCTGCAGGCGGTGCGTGAATTCGCGCCGATCGCGGCGCGGGAGGCCTCGCGTGTCGGCGCCCATCGCGACGCCGCCGGCTACTATGAGGTGGCCTTGCGCCAGGCCGATACCTTGCCTGAGGAAGAGCGCGCCGAGCTTTACGAGCACTATGCCTTCGAGTGCCATTTGATTGCGCGCATCGACGAGGCCATCAAGGCACAGGAACAGGCGCGTGTCTTGCGACAGGCGCTTGGCAACACGCTGAAGGAAGGCGACAGCCTCAGATGGCTGTCACGCTTCGCCTATCTCTTAGGCGACCGAGAGGCGGCCGACATGTTCGGCGCCCAGGCGGTCGCGTTGCTGGAGACCGTGCCGGTCAGTGCCGAGCTTGCCATGGCCTATTCGAACCTTTCGCAACTGGCGATGCTGGCCGAAAGGCTGGACGAGACCTTGTCGCTGGGCGCCAGGGCCATCGAGCTCGCCGAACGGTTGAACAGGCCGGAAGTCGTTTGCCATGCGCTCAACAATGTCGGCGCCGCCGAGCAGTGGCTCGACCTGGACTCGAGCCGTCTGCATCTTGCCCGCAGCCTCGAAATCGCGCTGCAAGAGAATTTCCAGGAACATGCGGCCCGCGCGTTCACCAATTGCGCTTGTGGCGAAATGAACCAGCTGGGCTACAGCCAGGCCCAATCCTTCCTCGATCGCGGCATCGACTATTGCGTCGAGAACGATCTGGCGACCTGGCGCGATTACATGCGTGGTGTACGGGCACAGTTGCTGCTGCGTCAGGGATGCTGGGATGAGGCGGCTGCCGAGGCACTGGATGTGATTGCCAACGACCGGGCGACCGCCCTGGTGCGCTATCCCTCTCTGGTGGCACTGTCGAGGCTAAGGGTCCGTCGCGGCGACCCATCGGCAGAGCCGCTTCTGGCCGAGATGAAGCAATTTCTGGAAAAGGGAGCCGAGCTGCAGCGCCTGTCGCCCTATGCGGCGGTGATTGCCGAACAGGCCTGGCTCGGCGAGGCGGACAGGGACGAGGCGCTGCGGCTGATCGGCCTTGCCGAGAGCCTGTCGCCGACGCGCGCGGTCTTCGCCGAGCTGGCCTGCTGGCTGCTGCTGCTGGCACCCGATGCCGATCCGGGCGACACCACAGGCATGGCCGCGCCCTACCGGATGCTGATGGCCGGAGACTGGCGGGGCGCTGCCATGGTCTGGGCGGAACTCGACGCCCCTTACGAACGCGCGCTGGCGCTCGCCCAGGGCGACGAGGCCGCGCAGCGGGAGGCGCTGGAGATTCTCGAGGCGCTCGGCGCCCGTCCGGTCGCAAACCATGTGCGTGAGCTCATGCGGCAGAACGGCGTCATTCGCATTGCCAGGGGCCCGCGCCGCACCACCCGCGCCAACAGCGCCGGCCTGACCCAGCGCCAGATGGAAGTGCTGCAGCTGATCGAGCGCGGCCTGTCCAACAAGCGTATCGCCGACCACCTCGCCATTTCGCCGAAGACCGTCGATCACCATGTCTCGGCGGTCCTGGGCAAGCTGGATGCGGTCTCGCGAGGAGAGGCCACAGCCGCCGCGCGCGATTCCGGATTGATCTGAAACCGCGGCGGATCAGTCGTAAGTCAGGTCCGTCGCCTTCCCGCCAAACACCCGGTAGGCATAGAAGGAGTAGAAGATGATGACCGGCAGCACGACGACAGTGCCGACCAGGATGATGGCCAGGCTTTCGGTCGCCGACGCCGCCTGCCAGATGGTCAATTTGTCCGGCACCACGAACGGGTAGAACGACCAGGCGAGACCGGCAAAGCCGAGCGTGAAGATGGCGGCCAGCGTCAGGAACGGCGTCAGCGCATGGCGGTCGTCGGGCTTCGGCAGATGGAAGGTCTGCCGCCACAGCCACAGGAACAGCAGCGCCGASAGGATCGGCAGYGGCGACAGATAGAGCATCTGCGGCCAGACGAACCATTTGKCGAAGATRCGYGGGCTGGCGAAGGGCGTCGCCAGCGACACCGCCGCCATGCCGAAAGCGGTCAGCACCAGTGCGGTGCGCAGCCAGAGCACGGCCTTCTTCTGCAACTCACCTTCGGTCTTGTAGATCACCCAGGCGGCGCCCATCGCTGCGTAGGCCGCGGCCAGGCAGAATGCCACCAGCGCGCCGAACGCCATGCCGCCAAAGCCGACATCGAGGCCAAGCACATAGACGCCCAGCATATAGCCCTGCGCCAGCGAGGCGATGACCGAACCCATGAAGAAGATGCGGTTCCAGCGATGCTTCTTGCCACTCGGCACCTTGGCGCGGAAATCGAAGGCGACGCCACGCAGGATCAGCCCGACCAGCAGCACGAAGACGGGAATGTAGAGCGCGGTCAGGATGACGCCATGCGCCAGGGGAAAAGCGACCAGCAGCAGGCCGACAGCCAGCACCAGCCAAGTCTCGTTGGCATCCCAGAACGGACCGATCGCCGCGATCATCGTGTCCTGCTCGGCGTCTTCTGCAGCGGCGAACAGGATGCCGATGCCAAGATCGAAACCGTCGAGGATGACATAGATCAGGATGGCAAGGCCCATCAGACCGGCGAAGATCAGGGGGAGCAGGGTTGGCCAGTCGAAAGTCATGTCACTCTCCTGCGGCCGGTTGCGACATGGCCGTCTTCATCACACCCGGCAGCGGTGAGGTGTCGCCATCTTTCGCCGCCTTCAGCGCCAGATGCACCAGCACGCCGAGATAGGCGATCAGCAACAGCACGTAGAGAATGAGATAGATGGCGAGCGTCAGCGCGACATGGCTGCCCGCCACCGGGCCGACGGCGTCGGCGGTTTTCAGCACGCCCGTCACCAGCCAGGGCTGGCGGCCGATCTCGGTCGTGTACCAGCCGGCCAACGTCGCCAGCCAGCCCGACAGCGCCATCGGCACCATCAGCATGGCGAGCGGCTTCGGCAGGCTATGCCGGCGCTTGAGGAAGAAGGCCGCCGACCACGAAACGGCGAGCATCAGCAGCCCGGTGCCGACCATGATGCGGAAGCTCCAGAACAGCGGGAAGACCGGCGGATGGTTGCCTGGAAAATCGTTCAGCCCCGGCACCACACCGCTGGTCGAGTGCCGCAGCACCAGGCTGGCACCGTCGGGAATGGCGATCTCGAACCTGTTCTCCTTCGCGGCTTCGTCGGGCAGCGCGAACAGCACCAGCGGCACGTTGGGGCCGGTGTTCCAGTTGGCCTCCATGGCAGCGATCTTCTGCGGCTGGTGCTCCAGCGTGTTCAGCCCGTGCTGGTCGCCGGCAAAGATCTGGATGGGAATAAGGACCGCTGCGGCGAAGACGCCGGTGCGCAGCGCCTTCCACATCGATTCCGAGCGGTCGCCGTTGAGATAACGCAGCGCCGACAGGCCTGATATGAGGAACGATACCGTCAGCCCGGAGGCGAGCAGCATGTGGACCAGCCGGTAGGGCATGGACGGGTTGAAAACGATCGCCCACCAGTCGACGGCATGCGCCACGCCATCGCGCATCTCGAAGCCGGCCGGTGTCTGCATCCAGGAATTCAGCGCGATGATCCAGAAGGCGGACAGCGTGGTGCCGCCGGCCACCAGCACCGTCGCCAGCGTGTGCACGCGGTTGGAGACGCGGCGGAAGCCGAACAGCATGATGCCGAGGAAGGCCGCTTCGAGGAAGAAGGCGGTGAGGATCTCGTAGGCCAGCAGCGGCCCGGCGATGTTGCCGACCTTTTCCATATAGCCCGGCCAGTTGGTGCCGAACTGGAAGCTCATGGTGACGCCGGAAACCACGCCCATGGCGAAGGACAGCGCAAACACCTTCACCCAGGTGAAATAGGCGCGCATCCAGGCGGAATCATTGGTCGCGTTGTAGCGCAGCTTGAAGAACAGCAGCACCCAGCCAAGTGCAATGGTGATCGTCGGAAACAGAATATGAAACGAAATATTCGCGCCGAACTGGATGCGCGACAATATGAGCGGGTCCATGGCGGGCTCCGGCTGCTGCAAGTACTCGGGAACGATAGGCCCGAAGCCGGTTCAGGTCAAAGCGGCGTCCTGCCGCGAGGCTGAACGCCACAGGACAATTTTACCGGTCCATGCCGCGCTTAAGGACTGGTCTCCGGCACAGCGCCAAGCGCATCCGCGAATTTGCGCATCAGGCGCACCAGCTCTTCGATGTCATGCGCCTCCCAGGTTTCGAAAATGGCGCGGCCGATCTTTTCGCGCGCTGCGTCGACGAGGTCGGTCATCGCCTTGCCCTTCGGGCTGATCACGGCCTCGCGCACGCGCCGGTCGGCGGCGCTGGCCTGGCGCTGCACGAGGCCGAGGCTTTCCAGCTTGGCGACCTGGCGGCTGACGGTCGTGTAGTCACGCCCGACACGGTCGGCCATCTCGACGACGCCGATCGGCCCGAAACGCTCGATGCCGACAAGCAGCGGGAACAGCGCCCGGTCGAGCGGAATGCCGGCCGCCTTGATCAGCAGCTCGTCGCGCTGCGGCCGGTTCATCACGCCGACAATATCGAGCACCGCCCCATGTATCTGCCGCAGCTGATCGGAGATATGTGTATTTTGCACGGTTTTTGTTGACGGCATGCCGAAACTCCTTATATGTGCATTATACACATAATCTGGAAGCCAGAAAGGCAAACCATCATGAAAGCCGCGATTGTTTCGAGCGCCGGGCAGGCGCCCATCTACGGTGATTTCTCCGAATCGGTGCCGGCGGTGGGCGAAAGCCGCGTCACGGTCACCGCCGCCGCCATCAGCCATGTCGTCAAGAGCCGCGCCTCGGGCGCGCATTATAGCTCGTCCGGCCGGTTCCCCTTCGTCGTCGGCATCGATGGCGTTGGCCGGCTCGAGGACGGCAGCAAGGTCTATTTCGCGCTGCCCAGGGCGCCCAACGGCAGCATGGCGGAGTGGACCGTCGTGCCCGAGGCGCATTGCGTGGCACTGCCCGACGGGCTGGACGATATCACCGCCGCCGCCATCGCCAATCCCGGCATGTCGTCATGGGCTGCCTTCACCGAGCGGGCGAAGCTGAAGCCGGGAGAAACCGTGCTGGTCAACGGCGCCACCGGCACGGCAGGTCGCCTCGCCGTCCAGATCGCCAGGCATCTCGGCGCCAAGAAAATCATCGCCACCGCCCGCAACGCAGCCGCACTCGATGCGGTCGCGGCGCTCGGCGCGGATGTGACGATACCGCTCGTCGAGGACGGGGCGGCTCTTGAGGAAATTTTCAAGCGGCAGTTCAAGGAGGGCGTGGATGTCGTCATCGACTATCTCTGGGGCAACAGCGCCGAACGCCTGCTGGTCGCCGCCGCCAAGGCCAGCCCTGATGCGGTACCGGTCCGCTTCGTCCAGATCAGCGCCGTCAGTGGCTCCGACATCACCTTGCCGAGCGCGGTTCTGCGCTCATCCGCGATTGCCCTGATGGGCAGCGGTATCGGCAGCGTGCCGCTCGACCGCTTCATCGCCTGCACCGGCGATCTGCTACGCGCCGTGGTGCCGGCCGGCCTTCAAATCGCCACCACGCCGGTTCCGCTGGCCGATGTCGGACAGGCATGGGCCAAGGATGACAGCACAAGGCGCACCGTGTTCACGCTGGGCTGAAGCAAACGGGTCTCTGTCCGAAACTGCATCGCGGCACGCCCGATCCTCAGAACTCGCGGCCTTCGCTGCAGCGGCATTGGTGATGGCACTGCAATGATCGTCCCGCACTGGCTGTCCAGAACTGTCAGCAGCACCATCGACTTGCGGTTGCACGCACCGACATTCGGCCTATATCAGGGGACCTCTTTCAGGCAGCCGTTTTCAGCCCATGCCCTCCATTCTGTCCATTTCCGGGGTCTCCAAGACCTACGCCACTGGTTTCACCGCGCTCAAGGAAGTCAGTCTCGACATCCAGCGCGGCGAGATTTTCGCGCTGCTTGGGCCCAATGGCGCCGGCAAGACGACGCTGATCTCGATCGTCTGCGGCATCGTCAACCGCTCGACCGGCACCRTCACCGTCGACGGCCACGACATCAACAAGGACTACCGCGCCGCGCGCAGCCTGATCGGCCTGGTGCCGCAGGAACTGACCATCGACGCCTTCGAGAGCGTCTGGGCAACCGTTAGCTACAGCCGCGGCCTGTTCGGCAAACCGGCCAACCCTGCCTTTGTCGAGAAGGTGCTGAGGGATCTCTCGCTATGGGACAAGAAGGACGCCAAGGCGATCACGCTGTCGGGCGGTATGAAACGCAGGTTGATGATCGCCAAGGCGCTGTCGCATGAGCCGCGCATCCTGTTCCTCGACGAGCCGACCGCCGGCGTCGACGTCGAGCTACGCCAGGACATGTGGGAGATGGTGCGCCGGCTGCGCGAGGATGGCGTCACTATCATCCTCACCACCCATTATATCGAGGAGGCCGAGGCGATGGCCGACCGCGTCGGCGTCATCAACCGCGGCGAGATCATCCTGGTCGAGAACAAGGCCGAACTGATGCGCAAGCTCGGCCGCAAGCGGCTGGTGCTGGAACTGCGCAACCCGCTGACCGCCATTCCGGAGGCCTTTTCGCGCTATGCGCTGGAGCTGTCGCCGGATGGCGGGCAACTGATCTACACCTATGACAACCAGGCCGAGCGGCCGGGCGTCGCCTCGCTGATCCGCGACCTCGAGGCCGGCGGCATCCAGTTCCGCGACATCGACACGCAAAACAGCTCGCTCGAGGAGATCTTCGTCAATCTGGTGAGGAGAGAGCCATGAACCTGCGCGCGGTCTGGGCCATCTACCGGATGGAAATGGCACGTGCTTTCCGCACCGTGCTGCAGAGCATCGTCTCGCCGGTSATYTCGACATCGCTSTAYTTCGTCGTCTTCGGCTCGGCCATCGGCTCGCGCATCACCGAGATCGACGGCATCAGCTACGGCGCCTTCATCGTGCCGGGGCTGATCATGCTGTCGCTGTTGACGCAGTCGATCTCCAATGCCTCCTTCGCCATCTACTTCCCGAAATTCGTCGGCTCGATCTACGAATTGCTGTCGGCGCCGGTGTCCTACCTGGAGATCGTCATCGCCTATGTCGGCGGCGCCGCCACCAAATCGATCATCCTCGGCCTGATCATCCTCGCCACCGCMTCGCTGTTCGTGCCGCTCRCCATCCTGCATCCGTTCTGGATGCTCGCCTTCCTGGTGCTGACGGCGGTGACCTTCAGCYTGTTCGGCTTCATCATCGGCATCTGGGCGAAAAGYTTCGARCAGYTGCARCTGGTGCCGCTGYTGATCATCACGCCGCTGACYTTCCTCGGCGGCAGCTTCTATTCGATCAACATGCTGCCCGGCATCTGGAAGACGATCACGCTGTTCAATCCGGTAGTGTACCTGATCAGCGGCTTCCGCTGGAGCTTTTACGGCAAGTCCGACGTCTCGGTCGGCATCAGCCTCGGCATGACGCTGGTGTTCCTGGCCGTCTGCATCGCGATCGTCGCCTGGATCTTCAAGACCGGCTACCGGCTGCGGAACTGACGCGGCAAAGGCGCCCTGAGACGCCGCCGAGATCTGTAGAGATTCAGGTCAGGCCGGCCTCACCTGAATATCGGCAGATCTAGATGGCCTTGACCAGCCGCAGCAGCCCCAGCATCTCGATATAGGTCCCCTCGCGGAAGGCGATATAGACCGGCTCCTCCATACCGTGGAAGCGGCGCTTGAATGCCGCCTGGCCCTGCAGGTTGAACCGGCGGCGGTTGACCCATGGCGAAGAGTAGGCGCGCTGGAAGACGTTGCGCCAGAAATCGCTTTCGGCAAATCCGCTCGGGTCGACGTCGACGAGCGGTGACAGGCCAAGCGTGACCACCTCCATGCCCTCCTCGCGAAACCGGTCGACGGCGAATTTGGTCAGCCCGATCTCGGCGTGCGGCGAAGCATCTATATGCTTGCGCTTGAAGGCGGTGGTGTAACCGATGACCTTGCCGTCGCGGAACAGCGGATCGAAATCGAGCAGGGCGATCAGCTCGCCATCGGGTCCATGCAGGACGAAGCGGCGCATGTCGGTGCCGAGGTGATCGTTGAAGGGGCGGTTGAGGAAGCCCATCTCCCAGCGCTTGACGATGCGGTCGCCGCGCCAGTTTTCGGACAGCCGGGCGATTTCGTCGAGGAACACCGTCCGCTTGTCTTCCTCGAACGAAAAGCCCTTCTTCGAGAGCCAGCGCTCGGAATAGCGCACGGTCTCGTTGCGCTTGCCGGAAAAATCATGCTCGGGCAGGACGAGCCTTGTGTCGATGCCCAGCCGGTTGACCTTGTAGCCGAGCCCGGCCAGCACGCGCGCGGTCTCCTCGCCGATCTGCACGAACCATGGGTCGCCGGCGGTCTCGACGAAGCGTCTGATGTAGTCGGCCCGCCGGGCCGGCGCCGCCACCGGGTCGCCGAGAGCGAAGTGATGCTTCATCTTGGTGCCGAAGGCGATGTAGCCGTCGGCGTCGCCAAAATAGGAAAGCTTGGCTTGCACCGCGGTGGAATAGGCGAGCGAGAAATCGCCATGGCGGCGGACAAGCGCCAGCCGTTCGACATGTGTCAGCGCAAGGCGCTCGACCTTGGGCGAGGCGCCCTCGAGGATGTTGTCGAAATAGATCCGCAAGGAGGGCATGGTCGAGATTCCGCGTGCCGTCTGTGGCGCGACGTGTCTTTCGACACGCTGGACGCGCCACGGCGTCCTGTTTTTTCGTAGGAAGCCAAAATCGCTGCGATTTCGAATTCCTGCGTGGGTAACGAGATCCGCCAGCCCCCGGAGCTCGAATCAATCACATTGCCGCGACCTGATTATCGCCGATGCCGCGGATATGCCATATAGGGCTGCATGGTTTCGGACAGAAGCGGGCATCCCGCTTCATGTCGTTGTTTTGGCCGCATTTTTGCGATGGAAGTTGTTTCCGCTTGGCGGCGCAATGCTCTGGAGCGCAAGCGCGGCCCGGCGCGGGGCCTCGGCAATGGGTACCGATCCGCTGCATGGGTTTGCGCGCGATCAAACGGTTACAGCGTCCTGCAAACCTTGTCGGGATGCCGTGGCGGTTGAATGGGTTTTGAGAGTGAATGACTGATACGACGACCAGACCGATGGTGGAGCAGTTGGTGGCGATCGAGCCGGCGATCGTCATTGGCGCCGGTGCTGCGGGACTGGCCGCCGCGCAGGCTTTGATGAAGGCCGGCGTGCCGGCGTCGATCCTGGAAAAGGAGAGCCGGCTGGCCGAGCCCTGGCATCGGCGGCACCAGCAACTGCATCTCAACACCCATCGCGATCTCTCGGCACTGCCTGGCCTTTCCTATCCCGGCGATACGCCAGCCTTTCCACCCAAGAGCGTCGTTATCCGCCATATGAACGATTTCCGGGACGCGAACCGGCTGCCGGTGGAGTTTGGCGTCGCCGTCGAGACCATCGTGTTCAGGGGCGACCACTGGGCCGTGCGCACCAGCACCGGCTCACGCCTGGCGCGTCATGTCGTCGTCGCCACCGGCCGCGACAAGGAGCCGTTCACGCCGCAATGGAAGGGCGCGGAGGCCTTCGCGGGCCGGATCATCCATTCGGCGGATTTCGGCGACGCCAGGTCCTATGCCGGCAAGAAGGTGCTGGTTGTCGGCGCCGGCAATTCGGGCTTTGACGCCCTCAATCACCTGGCTGGCGTGGATGTGGCGGCTCTCTGGCTGTCGGCCCGCAACGGCCCCGCCATTCTGCCCAAGCGGATCGGCAAGATCGCCGTGCACCGGCTCTCGCCGCTGATGGCGCGCCTGCCGCTGCGCGTCGCCGATGCGGCGATCGCCGCGACGCAGCGCCTGGTTTTCGGCGATCTGACCAAATTCGGCATGCCGCCCGCGCCGTCGGGCGGCGCCAGCCGCCTGACCTCCGACTACACCGCGATTGCCGCGGACGATGGCGCCGTCGACGCCATCAAATCGGGCAAGATCACCGTCGTGCCGGCGATACGCGAGTTCAGCCGCGACGGCGTGATCCTGGCCAATGGCAGCCTGATCGATCCCGATATCGTCATTGCCGCGACCGGCTACCGCACCGGGCTGGAGCGCATGGTCGGCAGTCTCGGCGTCCTCGACAGCAAGGGCGTCCCGCTCTTCAATGGCGGCGACGCCGATCCGAAACTGCCCGGCCTGTGGTTCACTGGTATGCGGCCGAGCATTCGCGGCTGCTTTGCCAATGCCGGCATATTGGGCAAGGCGATCGCCAGGCGGATCGCCGGTGCGTCCCTGCCCTCGGGTGACTCACGCTGATTTGACTGGAGGCGGCTTTGACTCGTTCCTTGCCATGTTATATAACATGTTATGGATTTAGAGCAATTCCAGGAGAAGTGTGAACGGTTTTCCGTTCGGAATTGCGTCAAAACAAAGAGTTAGAGTGGTTCGCCGTTTCCGTGAAACCGTGAACTGCTCTAGGGACAGATTGATCATGGAAGACGTTATTCGGTCGCTTGGCTATCTCTGCCTGGGCAGCAGGCTGAAGCGCATCGGTGAACAATTGCAGGCCGACGCGCAGCATCTGCTCGACGGCCTGGAGGTCCCGCTTCAATCGAGCCAATACCCGCTGCTTGCTGCGCTCGACAGGCTGGGGCCTTTGGCCGTCGGCGAACTGGCGCAATCGCTCGGGCTGACCCAGCCAGGCGTGACGCGAAGCGTGTCGCTGCTGGTCGAGTTGGGGCTGGTCGAAGCCGTCCAGTCGGAAGGTGACCAGCGCCGCAAGATGGTCTCCCTGACGGGCAAGGGCCAGCGCCTGGTCGACGTGGCGAAGCGGGACGTCTGGCCGCGCATCGAGCGCGCCGTCGCGGATCTGTGCCGGGACCTCTCGGGGCCGCTTCTCGATCAACTCGCCGCTATCGAGGACGGGCTCTCCGCCGCTCCACTCGATCGCCGTGTGAAAAAGGGTGTCGCGCAGTGAAACATGTCCTCGACCGGCCCGTCTGGAGCGCGCTTGCGACGCGCCATCAAGCCCTCGCGCAAGGTGGCGAGCTCGCCAGGCGCTATTCGCCGTCATTCGCCCTCTTCGCCGCCACCGCCGCGGACGATGCCGAAAGCCTGCAGGCGCTCAACGACCTTGTCGGCCCCGGTGACAGCGTCATCATGGCTCAGGCCGACCCCATAGCCCTTCCGGCCGGCCTCTCGGCAATCTCGCAAGCCGCAGCCGTGCAAATGGTTGCCGATGCGCCGTTACAGCTGGTGTCGGATGATCGGGTGCAACGCCTGACACAAGACGATGTGGCGGAAATGGTGGCCCTGGCGGCGCTCACCAAGCCCGGCCCATTCACGTCCGGAGCGTTGAGCCTTGGCGACTTCTGGGGCGTGAAGGCCGGCGGCCGGCTGGTGGCGATGGCCGGCGAACGGATGAAGCAGCCGGGTTACAGCGAACTCAGCGGCGTCTGCTCGCATCCGGATGTCCGCGGCGGCGGCCTCGGCCGGCTGCTGTCCGTGGTCGTGGCCAATCAGATTTTCGCACGCGGCGAGGTACCCTACCTGCACGCCTACGCGACCAACGCCGGCGCGATAAAGCTGTACGAATCCATCGGCTTCAAATTGCGAAGCGCGATCAATGTGGCTATCGTCCAACGTCAGGGATAGCGGCAGGCTGGAAGTGGCTCTTCAATCTCAGGCCGATTTCGGCTCCAGCCGGCGGAAACCGACGGCGTCCGTCAGCATCTCCTCGTCGACCATGCCGGCATTGTGGAGGGCGAGCAGGGTCAGGGCGATTTCGCGCGCTTCCGGCGAATCGGGGTGCGCTTCGCGCTTGAGGCAGGCTTCGTCAAAGACGCGCTGAAGCCTGGCGATGTCGCCGGGCTTGAGCAGGCCACGATCATAGATGGACTTCGACATGGTGGCGGTCTCCTGAGAACGACCTAGGGCGCCACCTGTAAATTGCCAATCTTTCCCGGAGCTTGAATGGGCTTCATGCCACGAAGGAGGGGCGTTCGGGAACCGAAACCCCTCCCAAGGCTGCAAACCGAGGCCCGAACTCAGACCGCGATCTTGCCGCCGCCCTGCCTGGTGATGGCGACGACCGACGGCCGCACCGGCATGTCTGGCTTGAAATCCGGCCAGCGCGTCGACGGATCCTCATAGTAGGACGGGCGGCCAAAACCTTCCCAATCCTCGCCGCCATCGCCCGGATGCTGGACGGCGACGAACGCGGTCTGGTCGTCGGGCGCAAACAGCGGGCCGCACATTTCCGCACCGATCGGCACGCGGAAGAACAGCTTTGAGGTCGCCCGTGCCGCCCCTTCCGTGTCGACCGCCCACAGGCCGTCTGTGCGGCCGGTGGCCTTCGGGCCCTGACCATCGGTGGCGACCCACAGGCGACCGGCCGAATCGACCGCGCAATTGTCGGGCATGCCGAACCAGCCATTGGCCGTCGTTGCCGTAGAGAAGGTAGCGCCCACATCGGCAACCGAAGGATCGCCGCATTTCAAGAGCACTTCCCACTTGCCCTTGGTGGCCGTGAAATCGCCATCGCTCTCGGTGATCTCGATAATGTGGCCGAAGGCATTTTCAGCGCGGGGGTTGGCGGCATCGACCTGGTCTGCCTTGCGCTTCGAATTGTTGGTCAGCATGACATAGACCTTGCCGTTGACACCATTGGGCTGGATGTCCTCGGGCCGGTCCATCTTGGTGGCGCCGAGCAGATCGGCGGCGCGGCGCGTCTCGATCAGCACGTCGGCCTGGCCAGCAAAACCGTTTTCCGCCGTCAGCGGCCCCTGGCCAAAGACGATCGGCAGCCAGTCGACCGTGCCGTCCTCGGCGAATTTGGCGACATGCAGTGTGCCGTCGTCGAGCAGGTCCTTGTTGGCGGCAGGGTCGTTGGCGTTGAACGTGCCCTTGGTGACGAACTTGTAGGCATAGTCGAAGCGCTCGTCGTCGCCGAGATAGAAGACGACGCGGCCGTCCTTGGCGACGATCGATTCGGCGCCCTCATGCTTGAAGCGGCCCATGGCGGTGCGCTTCCTCGGCGTCGAGGTCGGATCGTTGACGTCGACCTCGACGATCCAGCCGAAGCGATTGGCCTCGTTCGGCTCCCTGGCGAGGTTGAAGCGGTCGTAATGCGCGCCCCATTCATAGGCGCCTTCCGGAATGCCGAGGCGCTTGTAGTTGGCGGCTTCCTTGTGGCCTTCCGGCAGTTCGCCGGAGAAATAACCGTGGATGTTCTCCTCGGCCATCACATAGGTGCCCCACGGCGTGACGCCGCCGGCGCAGTTGTTGAAAGTGCCGAAGACTTTCGTGCCGGACGGATCGGCATTGGTCTTGACGCGGTCGTGGCCGGCGACCGGACCGGACAGCGCCATTTCGGTGGTCGAGGTGATGCGGCGGTTGAGCTTGCCGTCACGCACCACTTGCCATTTGCCAGACACCTTGCGGATCTCGACGATGGTGCCGCCATGCGCCGCCATTTCGACATCGACCTGCTCCTTCGAGAGCGGCGCGACCTCGGCCTTCTTCTTCCCGTCCTTCTCGACGATCGAAACAATGCCCGGGAACATCAGATGCGGGTTCGTGTATTCGTGGTTGACCACCAGCAGGCCGTGCTCGGCCGAGCCGTCGATCGCGATGTAGCCGACATAGTCGTTGTTGTAGCCGAACTGCCTGGCCTGCGCCTGCGCCGACTGCTTGGTCGGATCGAACTCCGGTGAATCGGCAAACAGCGGATCGCCCCAGCGCAGCAGCACGTCGGCATCATAGCCCGGCGCGACATGGTGCTTGTCGTCGATGCCGGCCTGGAGCTCGTCGAATTTGAAGGCTGAGCCTTCCGCGGCGCGGGCATCGTCTGCCGCGATCATGGCCAGCGGGCTGACGGTGGCGGCGATCGCTGAGACGGCGAGCGATCCCTTCAGGAAACCCCGGCGCGAGAACCGCGCGGCGATGATTTCGCCCATGGTGCGGTTGTCGGTGGGGTTGACGGCCGGTCCTTCGTTTTCCTCGAGCAGGCTGGTGCGGAATCGGGCGTCGGGGGAACGATGTTCGGTCATCAGGGCCTCTGGCTTTGGAGTGGCTGGAGCTTGTTGCCTGTTCGACCCCTTACGCCAGGCCGATCACATTTTCGTGACATCATACAAGCTCCAATGCTGGGAGCGAGGCGACTCACTCACCCGAACATCAGACTTTGGTCCAATCTTGCGTTGGCAAAGGTCCTGGAGGACAACCGCAACGGTCGGAGGTCGCTTCCGGTCACCACATCTTTCGGCGATGTTGTTGGTTGCAACGTTGGGGTGGGCGCGCCGGCTCAATCGACGGAGATCAGGGATGCACGGATCGATCACGGCCCGTTGTCGCCGGCTGACGCTTGTTTCGGCGGCTGCTCTGGCGCTGACCACCATCCCCTATCGAATTTCCCTGCACGGCTCCGCCCCCGGAATCGACGCTGCCACCGCGCAGGCCGCCAAGGGCGGCAATGGCGGCGGCAACAACGGCAATGGAAACGGCAACGGTGGCGGCAACGGCAGCAACGGTAACGGCGGCGGCAATAGCGGTAACGGTGGTAACAGCGGCAATAGCAGCGGCGGCAATAGCGGCAACGGAAACGGCGGCAATAGCGGCAATGGAAATGGCGGTAACAGCGGCGGCGGCAATAGTGGCAACGGCAATGGAAACGGCGGCAATTCCGGAACAGATGGCGACGGCTCGGGATCCAGCAATGGCCAAAGCGACAAAGGCGCCAGCCATGTCAACACCACGACCGGTGACAAGGTCGACGTGACCGGCAACAAGATCACGGTCACGCACCCCGACGGCATCGTCGAGAAGGTCGATAGCGGCCGGTTCAAGATGCAGGATGCGCTGGGCCGCACAATCATCGACCGCCGGGCCACGCCGGCCGATGTCAGCCGTCTGAAGGCTATGTGAGGCTGGTCAACAGGCAACGACCAGCTTCGCATGTCACCTCCGCCGCCCCCGGCGGAGGTGACCTCTCTTTGTCTGGCCCTCGTACGGGTCCGCGATGGCCCTAAGAGAATGGCCCAGAGCAATTCCAGGAAAAGTGTGAAACGGTTTTCCCGGGAAAAGCGCGTAGCGCTTTCCCTTGCGAATTGCGTCAAAACAAAGAGTTAGAGCAATTCGCCGTTTCCGTGAAACGGTGAATTGCTCTACGAGCGGTTCCGGTCCCGGTCGTGAAACTCGCGCATCATGAGAGCCGCTTCAGTGCGGTTTCGCACATTGAGTTTCGACAGCACCCCGGTCATGTGATGTTTGACCGTCTTCTCCTGCAGCTCCAGGCGCAGGGCGACCTCCTTGTTGCTGAGCCCTTCCGCCACCAGCTGCAGGATTTCCGTCTGTCGTTCGGTCAGTTGCCGCAGCCGGTCCGCCACGCCGTTGGCAGGCTGCGGGGACTGGAGATCCGAAAGCAGCCGCGCCGACAGGGTCGGCGTAAGATAGCTCTCGCCGGCCGCCACGTTGCGCAGGATGTCGGCCAGCGCGCGCGACCCGACACCCTTCAGGATATAGCCCTGCACCCCGGCGTTCAGGGCCCTGGTTACGTCGGCATTGGCCTCCGAMACGGTCAGCATGACGATCTTCTGGGCGGGATGGTCGGCAAGGATGGTTGCAACCGCGGCCAGGCCGCCGCCCGGCAAGGAGATGTCGAGCAGCAATAGGTCGGGCCGCACCGTAGAGGCGATGCGTTCGGCATCCTGCGCCGTCGCACCTTCGCCGACGATCTCGAAGCCTCCGAGTTCCGACAGGCTGCGCGTCACGCCTTCGCGAAAAAGCGGATGGTCGTCGACAATAGCGATGCGAATGGCGCCAATCATGCTTGCTCCTCGACTGACAGGCTGATCACCAGCCGCGTGCCTTGCGGTCCAGTCCGGGTTTCGAACTGGCCGCCAATGCTTTCAACCCTATCCCTGAGGCCAGCCAGCCCCAATCCTTCGACCCGTGCCGCTGGATCAAAGCCTGGCCCGCCGTCCGATACTTCGACGAAGAGCCTGCCGCCTTTCATTTCGGCATGCACCGCCTGATCCTTGCCCCGCCCGTGGCGATAGGCATTGTTCAACCCTTCCTGCACGAAACGATAGATGCTGATTTTCTCGGAGGCGCCGGGTTCGGGCAGATGCCTGGGCAGCGTGAGCGTCACCGACGTTCCCGTCCGGCGCTGGTGTTCGTCGACTGCCAGCCGCAATATGTCCATCGCGGCGGCCGTCTCTATCTGCGGCAGCACGAGGCCGGTGCAGATGCCGCGTATTTCGCGCATCGCATCCTCCAGCGTCTTGCGGATCATCGTGACCTCGGTCGAGCGGCTTTCGCCCCAATTGCCGTCGCCGGAAAATACCGGGCTGTCCATGCGCAGCGCCGCCAGGGCGACGAGTTGCGCCGGTCCGTCATGAAGGTCGGCGCCGATCCGGCGCAAATATCTTTCGTTGAATGCGGTGGCGCGGCGGGACGCCCGCTGCACACGCTGCCGCAAGGCGCTGTTTTGCGTCACCAGGCCCTGCAGCTCCGACACCTGACGGCGCAGCGCCCCGCGCTGGTCGTCGATGGTGCGGCTGGCGCGCAGCACGATGCCCGACAACAGCAGAAACGCCGCCAAGGTGGTGCCGGCCACGACCAGCCAGCTCGACAACAGGGCGGAAGCCAGCGTGGCTTTGAAATCGCTGGCGACCTCGAAAAATTCAGTGACGGCCACCACCTCGCCGGACCAGGGCGCGCGCACGGGATTGTAGATCTCCAGCAGCGGCACGCCGGCGGCCCGCTCCTTCTCTTCGTCTTCGTCGAACGTATCGAATTGCGCGGTGACGTTGCCCTGGAAGGCGGCCYGCAGATTGTCGGTCAGGTCGAAGCGGCGGCCGATCAGCGCCGAGTCTTTCGCGTAGAGCACGGTACCGTCGCGGCGCCAGAGCCTGAACGAGACCAGGCGCTTGCCGAGCGCACCCTGGCCGAGCGTCTCATCGAGTGCCTGCTTTGCGGATTCGCTGAGCTCCTCGCTCTTGCGCAGGTCAGGCAGCAGCGGCGCAATCACGCTGTCGACATAAAGCGCCGTCGACGCGGCCGAATTGCGGATGACGCCGTCCCGGATCTGCGACGTCACCCAGGCGCCCACCACCAGCATGACGGCCAGAAGGCCAAAGCCGCCGGCAACGAGGAATTGCAGGGCAAGAGAAAGCTCGCTCCAGCGCCGCGCCAAGTTCTGCAGAATACGAATCATGTGCCCCTGACCGCCCTTCCATCGACAGCCGGGCGACATCAGCACATTGAGCTTCAGTCGTGCCGTTGCCAAGACCTTCGTTAGAACGAGGTTACTTGACGTCTCGGCGTGCGTCGGAAACAAGGTCCGCGGCAGATGCCGCCAGAGCCGCTTCGAGGGGGACGGGACGTTGAGTTTTTCGGGACTGCTGCAGCTTGGCTTTTCAACGGTCATCTTCCTTCTGGCGGCGACCGCCGCCAAGCAATGGGGACTGGCGCCGAGCCTGGGCAAGATCCTTTTGACGCTCGCGCTCTATTCGCTGGGCAACCTGATCATGCTGCGGCTGATCCGCGAATTCGGCATGTCGGTGTCGTTCAGCCTCTCGGCGGTCATCCAGCTGGTCTCGGTCAACGTCGTGGCGCTGGTGTTCTTCGGCGAGCGCGTCAACGCGCTGCAGGCCAGCGGCATCGTGCTGGCGATCGCCGCGGTGGCGCTGATCACGCTCGGGCCCTATCTGCAAGGGCGTTGACCGAGATGAGGACTGCGACACCGCTCCGATGAAAGACACCGCAAGCACCCTGCTCAACCGCATCGAATTCCCGGTCCTGCTGGCCGGCCTGGTCATCGCCGGCGGGCTGTGGGGTTTTGAGGAACTGATGGAGGTGGCGCGCGCCACCACCCCGCACGCCTTCGACACCGAGATCCTGCTCGCTTTCCGCCAGGCCGGCCAGCCCGGCGTCCCGATCGGGCCGCCATGGCTGGAAGGSGCGATGCGCGACATCACCAGCCTYGGCAGCGCCAGCGTGCTGGTGCTGATCACGACGGCAACGATCCTCTATCTCCTGTTGATCCGCAGGCCCGGCACCGCGCTTCTCATCTTCGTCGCTGTCGCCGGCGGCCAGGTGCTGTCGAGCCTGCTGAAGCTCGGCGTCGACCGGCCGCGGCCCGAACTCGTTTCGCATCTGGTCAGCGAGACGTCGCTTTCCTTCCCGAGCGGCCATGCCATGCTGTCGGCGGTTACCTATCTCACGCTCGGTTCGCTCGCGGCGCGCTTCCTGCATGGCCGGGCGACCAAGATCTACGTCCTGTCGCTGGCCGTGCTGACGACGGTACTGGTCGGCGTCAGCCGCATCTATCTCGGCGTCCACTGGCCGTCGGACGTGCTGGCCGGCTGGTGCGCCGGCTTCGCCTGGGCGATGTTGTGCTGGTTGGTGGCGCGGGTGTTGCAGCGGCGCAAGGTGGTCAGCGACGATGCCTGATGGCGCCTGACCGCACCGCTCAGGCTTGCGCTCAGATCAATCTGTTGATCAGGTGTCCACCACAGCCTGCCAGCGCCAATACCATCGACAGCAAGCATGCCGACGTCATCAAAGCCTTGAAAATGTTCACCGCGTTACCCCCTGCCTTAGATGGACGAGACCCTAGCTTGCATTCCTCGGGAAGTATCGAAAAATGGGCAATCAGGCGGCGGTGCTTACGTCTCAGACATTCATATTGATGCTTGAAACATCATGATAATGGTATTATACGTTATTTCAGCAGACTCAGACATGGGTTCCGACCGATGATCACTGCCGCGCAGATGCGCGCCGCAAGGGCGCTGGCCGGCATCGATCAGAAGACGCTCGCCGAGCGTGCCGGTGTTTCGCTTCCAACCATCCAGCGCATGGAAGCGAGCGACGGCGTGGTCCGGGGCGTGGTCGATACGCTGATGAAGGTCATCCAGGCGCTCGACGAGGCCGGGGTGGAGTTGATCGGCGAGAACCAGGCCAGCGAGCGCGGCGGCAGGGGCGTGCGCCTCAAGCCCGCCGTGCCGCCAGATCCCAAGGCTGAGCCGGCATAAGTCGCGACGGCGACCGCCGACAGTSCTGCCGACGATCCCGCCGCCTTTCAGGTTCGGAAGGCAGTCCATGGATCAGACCCGTCAGGCAGTGCATCAACCTGCCCATAAGCCAGCCCACAAATCGACCCCTGGGTCGGCCCAAAAGTCGGCCCAAGGGTCGACAAAGCCGACATTCGCCGAACTGTTCACGCCCAAGCTGGTGACGGTCTGGCGCGAGGGCTACCACCTGCCGCAGTTCAAGGCCGACTTCATGGCCGGGCTGACCGTCGCCATCGTCGCGTTGCCGCTGTCGATGGCGATCGCGATTGCCTCGGGCGTGACGCCGGAGCGCGGCCTGTTCACCGCAATCGTCGGCGGCTTCATCGTCTCGGCGCTCGGCGGCAGCCGCTTCCAGATCGGCGGGCCGGCCGGCGCCTTCATCGTGCTGGTGGCGGCAACGGTGCAGCGCGAAGGTGTCGATGGACTGCTCCTGGCAACGATGATGTCCGGCCTCTTCCTGCTTGCCATCGGCTATCTCAGGCTCGGCACCTACATCAAATTCATTCCCTATCCGGTGACGGTCGGCTTCACCGCCGGCATCGCAATCATCATCTTCTCCGGCCAGATCGTCGAATTGTTCGGGTTGAAGCTTGCGGGGCCGGAGCCCGGGCCGCTGCTGCCGAAACTGATGGCGATCGGGCATGCAGCCGGCACGGTCAACATCTCSGCGACGCTGGTGGCGGTGCTGACCATCGTCACCATCGTCGCGGTCAAGCGTTGGCGGCCGGGCTGGCCGGGCATGCTGATCGCCGTTGGGCTCGCCTCGCTGGTGGTGGCGCTGCTGGCACTGCCGGCGGAAACCATCGGCACGCGCTATGGCGGCATTCCACGCAGCCTGCCGTTTCCGGCGCTGCCGGCGCTCAGCCTGGGTAAAGTGGTCGCGGTGCTGCCGGACGCCATTGCCTTTGCCYTGCTCGGCGCCATMGAATCKCTGCTGTCGGCCGTSGTYGCCGACGGCATGACCGGRCGGCGGCACCGYTCCAATTGCGARCTGGTGGCGCAAGGTTTCGCCAACATCGCCTCSGCGCTGTTCGGCGGCATCTGCACCACCGGCACCATCGCCCGCACCGCCACCAATGTGCGGGCCGGCGCGCATGGGCCGGTCTCGGGCATGCTGCACTCGCTGTTCCTGCTGGTCTTCATGCTGGTGGCGGCACCGCTGGCCAGCTACATCCCGCTTGCCGCTCTCGCCGGCGTGTTGGCGGTGGTCTGCTGGAACATGTTCGAGAAACAGGCCTTCGCCACGCTGCTGCGCGCTTCACGCGGCGACGCGCTGGTGCTGTTGGCGACCTTCCTGATCGTCGTCTTCCGCGACCTGACCGAAGGCATCGTCGTCGGTTTCGCGCTCGGCTCGATCCTGTTCATCGACCGCATGGCCAAGTCGATCGCGGTTGAGGCGGATGTGCCGCTGGTGCAGGACGATGTCGCCGACAGCAGTGGCCGCGCCTATGATGCCAGCGAGGCGAGCGACACAGACACCGTCGTCTACCGTATCTCCGGCGCCTTCTTCTTCGGCGCCGCCTCCACCGTCGGCACCGTGCTCGACCGCATCGCCGACCAGCGCAAGAATTTCATCCTCGACTGTTCCGCCGTGCCGCTTTTCGATTCGACGGCCGCCAATGTCATCGAAAGCGCGGCTCACAAGGCCAGCCGTGCCGGCGTCCGCTTCATCATAGCGGGCGCCTCGCCGCAGATCCGGCGCACCCTGATCAACCATGGCGTCAAACGACCGCTGGTGACCTACGCCGCCTCGATCAAGGACGCGCGGGCGCAGTTGGCTGGGGCGTCGGCGCGTGCGGTCACGCAATAGCTGCATCGCGGCTCGGATGTCAGCCGCCCCGCATTTCCTCAGCGTGCGCCTTCGCTAGGTCGGCCATGCTGTCGAAGCGGAAATCCACCGTCGGGACGTCGCCGGGGTTCATCGTCGCGCCAAAACCCTGATCSGMATGCCGGCGATAGATCCAGCACGATGTMAGRCCGAAGCGGTTGGCGGGAGCGTGATCRTGGAACATGCTTTCCGCGGTGTGCAGGATCTCTGGCTTCTCTATCCCGATCGTGCCGAGCTTTTCGAGCATATAGTCGAAATTCCGGTCGGAAGGCTTGTAGGAGCCGATATCTTCCGCCGTGTAGATCGCGTCGAAATCCACGCCGAGCTTCCTGTTGCTGAACGAGAAGCTTTTGTTGTCGACGTTGGAGAGGATGATCAGCTTGTAGTGCYTTYTGAGRTAYTGCAAGGCSTCCGCKGARTCGGCAAARGCCGGCCAATCCTTCACGCTCTCGCCATACGCCASGCATTCCTCTMGSGTKRCGATGACACCCCACTCCTCCGCAAGTCGCTTGTAAACGAYCGSCAGRAGGTCGCGRTARCGYTTCCCYGGMGTCCATYTYTGTTGRCTGGATTCGTGCCGGGCRTGCGCCTCCAGAATGTCGTTCCGGCTCAACTTGCGGGCGGCCCGTTCGGTCAGCGGCTTCAGGCCGTCGATCATGCCGGATTCCCAATCGATCAGCGTGCCGTAGCAGTCGAAGGTCAGGGCTTTGAAATCTGTGAGCTTCATGAGGTACCTCTCCTTGATGTCCATGAGTGAATGTCCGTGAGTGAGCGATGCCGGCGTGGATCGGGATCGATCATGAAGTCGATTTCGCCTCGGGGATTAGCCGATCTGCTGCTGATTGAGCTGAATGTCCTTCGACGCCGCGCTGCCCGACGAGGTGAACCAGACACCGAACAGTGTCACCGCAAGGCCAGCCAACATCGCTTTCGAAAGCGGCTCGCCGAACATCGACCAACCCCAGAGCATCGTCACCGGTGGGCTGAGATAGATCACGCTGCTGACCTGTGAGGCCGTGTAGAGGCGCAGGCTCGCATAATAGGTGCCGTAGCAGAAGAAGGTCGAAAACAGCACCAGCCAGGCGATGCCGAACCCGAAACGGGCATCGAGGGGCGGCATCAGCCCGCCATTCCATTGGGCGCAACCGGCGAAAAGGATCGCCGCCGTCAGGCATTGAATGCACAGGCTTTGATGGATGGGCATATTGATCGTCCCCATCCGCTTCTGCACCAGGGTGGCCAGCGCCAGAACCATCATGGAAGCGACCGTCAACACATATGCCCAGACCGGGGCCGTCCCGAGGCTCAGGCTGTCCAGCGAGACGATGAGAACACCGGTCACACCCAGCGCCGTTCCGATCCATTGTCTCCCGGTCAACCGGTGTCCCAGAACCGGCTGCGACAAGGCCGCGATGGCGAGAGGCACAAGATCGGAAATCAGCGCGACAAGCCCGGTTGGCACGCGCTGRCCGATGGCAAGYGCGAATCCGCCKAGATAGAGGAACATYATCGCCACGCCGAAGAYCATCTGCTGGAYMARGGCACGSGCGYTYATGCGCGGTCCGATCAGGAGAGCAAACGGCAAGAGGATCAACCCGGACATCAATGTCCGCCAGAACAGCACCAGCATGACATCGGCATTCTCGCTGGCATAGCGGATGCCGACGAAGCCGGAACTCCAGCTTACGGCCAGCGCCGTCGCCATCATTGGCCACAGGAGGCGATGGGCTTTGGTGGGCAGGAGCGTCATGGGATCTCTTATTCAGGCCCGCCCGTGGCCCCCGAAGCGGAGCACGGCCGGTGTTGGCTCGGACTATTGGAGACACCAACGGTCGTTTGCACATGACAAATTTCGATACGTCCATGAAATAGCCGCTAAAACGAGCATACAAGCTTGCTTGAGAGGCGCCTGCGGATCAGAAATCGGCGCCCTGCTCTTGTTTCGAACGAGGATTGTCATGGCCGGACTGATGAACCGCCGCCTGGATGTCGACGCCTTGCGCGCACTGGTCGCCATCGAGAAGCACGGCGGCGTTACGCGCGCGGCCGAAATTCTCGGTCTGTCGCAGTCGGCCGTCAGCCACAAGATCAGAAGACTCGAAACGAGTCTCGACTGCGAAATCCTCGCCCGGAAAGCAAACGCGCCGATGTTCACCACGGCCGGGCAGGATCTGCTTGGCTATGCGCGGCGCATTCTGGGCATCCATGACGAGGCGGTCCTGAGCCTGTCGAAAAGCACTTTGCAAGGCAAGATCGCGCTGGGAATGACCGAGGATACGACCTGCACGGACCTTTCGCGCATTCTTGGCCGGTTTCGCCGGCTCTACCCGGAGGTGAGCGTCCGCACGCAGGTGCGCATGAGCCTTGTGTTGCAGGAGCAACTGAGCCAGGGAGCCCTTGATGCCGCCATCATCCAGGTCTTCCAGCACGAGGTCCGCCCCGCCGACATCCTCCTGTTCCGCGAGACGCTGCATTGGGTGAAATCGCGCGACCTGGTTCTGTCGTCCGGGAAGCCGGTCCCGTTTCTGTCCTTCGATGAAAATTGCTTTTACCGGCGCTGGGGCATCGATGTCGGGCAGGACGAGGATACGGTGCTGGAGACCGTGTTCGAATGCTCCAGCGCTGCCGGGATCATTGCGGGCGTGACCGCCGGGCTCGGCGTCGCCCTCTTGAGCCAGCGSTACCTGCAGCCCRAYATGGAGATTGTCGACAACAAATTCCCCAAGCCTCCAGACYTRGCYTATGTMATCAGGCGCGCGCGCTCCCCCCGGAACCCCGCGCTCGAGACGTTGGTCAGGGAGATCGAGGCCGAGGTGAAGCGTTACGGGACGCTTCAAATCGCCGTCTGAGCGCGTCGCGCTGCTAAAGCTGACTGGTCTCTTATTCCCGAAGCGACCTTGAGCCGCTGACGAACGGGCTGCCTCTGACGTAGAAACGCAGCGGTCGGTCGGCATCTTTCGAAATGCCGATCCTGATGCCTTGCCCGATCTCGCCGGGCTCAAAGTCATCGCTTGCGAGCCATAGCGGGCCTTTCCGGCAGAGATCGAGCCCGTCGAGCGAACGATCGATCCGCAGCGCCGCCGCCAGCCGTCCCGGCCCGCGCGCCAGGTCGCGCAAGCGCTCGACGCCGCGGTTSWGCCGCATGATGGCGATGCCTTCGAGCGGCTCGAGCGCCCGGATCAGCACGCCGGTTCCAATCCCCKACGCCTCGCTCGAGACATTCAGCATCTWGGAGATGCCATAGGCGAGATAGACATAGGCGTGGCCGCGCTCGAGGAACAGCGAACGGTTGCGCGCGGTCATTCCCCTGAAACCATGCCCGGCGGCGTCGCCGACGACATAGGCTTCGGTCTCGACGATGCGGCCGCTGACGATGCCTTCGGGCAAGTCGCGCATCACCAGCTTGCCGATGAGATAACGGGCGAGAGCGGCCGTATCCTCAGGCAGCTCTAAACGAGCGATCGGCGGATGATCGTCCCTGTGGCTCAAGGTATCCGCTCGACCCATTGCGCGCGCGACGGTCCCGGCTCGAAAGGGTCGCTGAAATACTGGGTCTCGTGAGCCACCTTGCCGTCCAGGAATTCCATGATGCTGACCGTGTAGGACGGTCGCCCGTCATAAGTCAGGACATATTCGGTGACCCAGAGGTTGCCCGTGCCGGTGATCCGCCGCACCGCAAAACGCTTGCGGTTCGGCTGCGCGGCGCGCGACGACTGGATGTTGCGCCGCCCACGAATGCGCTCGCCCGATTGCGGATAGTCGAGCACCGCATCCTCCCGGTAGATCTCATGTTCCGTCTCGAAGTCACCGGCATCCGAGGCGGCCCAATGGCGATCCAGAGCGGCGCGAATCTCCCGATCTTCCATCTTAACTCCTTGGCTGTCGGCCGCTGCACCATACGCCGGTCCCGAGCGGACCTTCCAGAGGGAAGGCCCGCTAGGAACAACTCTCAATCGAGCTTCAACGCCGCGACCTCGCCCTCGTTCATCAGCGGCACGTAGAGGATCGACTTGCCGTCGGTGCCGATGTCGGCGCTGCCCGGCTTGAAATGCGCCACCGCTTCCGGCGTTCCGCCGGTCTTGTATCGGTAGAGCGTGCCGGTCATGTAGGCGGTGGCATAGATGGTATCGCCAATGGCGATGACGCCGTCGAGGTCGGCGAATTTTTGCGCCCCGGGCAACGGTGAAATCGCCTTGCTGGCGAGGTCGACCGACAGCAGCCCGCCCGGCTCCGCCGTGCTGAAGTCGGGCTTGATGCCCTTGCCCCAGGAGGCGACGATCAGCCTGTCGCCGTCGGCGAAGACGCCATTGGGCGAGGCCAACAAAGCATCCCTGACGAACAACTCCGGTCTGTCGCCGTCGATGCGGTAGATCGTGTCGGCCAGCATGTCGCTGACATAGACCTTGCCCGCCTTGTCCGAGGTCATGTCGTTGAGGAAGACGGCATTCGGCACCGCGATGCTGTCAACGAGCTTGCCGCTGGCCAGATCGACGACGCGAACCTTGGTGATGTCGGCGACATAGAGCTTGCCGCCCGATATCGCCATGCCCTTGGGCGCGTCCATGCCGTCGGTCCAGTGCTGGGTGACAATCTTGCCGTCCAGGGACAGCACACTGAGATAACCGTTGCCGTCTACATCGCCTGCATTACCGACGATGTTGGAGACAATGATGCGATTGTTGGCAGCGTCGAACAGCGCCGATTCCGGTTGTTCGAAGCCGGTGGCGCGCCAGAGTTCGCCGGCCTGGGCGGAGGGTGCGGCCGCGATGCCGATGGTGGCGGCAAAGGCTGAGATGATGAGACGGTTCATGGCTGTTCTCCTGTGATGACAGGCGGACAGCTAGGATTTTCGATACTTTTCGGGAAGTCCGATTACCGCTAGTATCGAATATCGATACGAAACTGCGGGCAAGAGGTGCACGCCATGAACGCTCTGATCTTCGAGGCGCTGAAGCGGACGCTGAAGGCCAGGGGTGTCACCTATCGCGAGCTTGCCGAACGCATGGGCGTTTCCGAGCCAACGGTGAAGCGCATCTTCCACGAGCGCAATTGCAAGCTCGACCGGCTGGTGGAGATTTGCGCGGCTGCCGGCGTCGAGCTGGAAAACGTGCTCGGCTCGATGAATCGCGGGCCGGGGCCGGTCAACCACATCGCGCCTGAGATCGAGCGCAGGCTCGCTGGCCGGCCGGCACTGCTGTTCATCTTCGTCATGCTGTCGGARAAATTCACGCCCGAAGGCATCATGCGCTCGCAMGGCYTGAGCGARGCCTCGATGTTCCTCTATCTGCGCGACCTCGAGGAACTCGGCCTGATCGAAATCGGGCGCGGTCTTTCGGCAAGATTGCTGGTCGAGACGCCGATCCAGTGGAATTTCGAAGGACCGCTCAAGGCACTGTTCGAGATGACCAACAAGAATTTCATCGGCTGGGCCATCACCCACATCGACAAGGAGGCGACCTTCGTCAGCTTCTCCAGACGGATGCGGCCGGAAACGGCGGAGATGGTGCGGCGCGAGGCGGAAGATCTGGCCGAGCGCGTGAAACTGCTCGCCCATCATGACCAGCACACCACTCCCGAGGACGGGCTCACCGGCTACAAATTTACGTTTGCCTTTGGCGCGACGCCGTTTCCGGCGATCATGCCGATCGGCCCGCACCCGCGAGATGCGGGTGCACAGGTGGGCAGGCCGCGTATGCCGGCATAGCGATTGGCCGGCCGAAGGCTCGACGGCCTCGGCGTCTCAGGGCACCGCCCTTGGGTTGAAGTCGCGCTCCAGCGTCGGCGATGGTGAAAACGGTGGCGGATGGGTACAAGATCTTCTGGCGTAAGGGCGGATTGCGCTGAATTATAAAGATACGATTCGCAATACCTCGGGCCACTCTCATTCCTGAAAGACCTTGCTCTTGCCCCTCCTTGTCGCTGCCTCCGCATTCATTGGCGCCTGGATAAGCCTGGTCCTGCATGAGTCTTCTCATGCTCTCGCCGGACATCTGGCAAAATTGCAAATAAGAGAAATTCATCTCGGCTTGGGACCAACAACACTCGACACCCGCTTGCTGAGAATGGAGGTCCATGTAGGGACTATCCCGCTAGGAGGCTGGACAAGAACGTTTCCTCAATTATCCTTTTCGAAGCCCGCCAACCTGTTTTTTGTGGCCGCAGGGCCGATTATGGACATCGTTTGGTTGGGTGTTCTGAGCGGCGCAATGACTATCTTTCACGGCACAGAACTTGTAGGCACCATCTTGGCGCCGGCCGTTATAGTTCAGATGGCAATGGTCGTCGGCAACGTTCTTCCGCTTCGTTCCAAGGTCTACGGCCAGCGACTGCCCAACGATATGCTGGCCTTGTGGAAACTTGCCCGAGGTCGCGATCCGTTCGAGGTGCTCTGGCAGGACTATCTGGACCGGTTGCGGCCGTATATGAGTCCGGACGATCCGCCGTGGCACCCCACGGGTCAGTCGGATCGTATCGCTTTCTATTTGTTCAAACCTGACCTGACGGACGAGGACATTACAGCGCTCGAAGATGAGCTGACCCACACGGCGTCCGCAAGCGAGCGACTTCTCCTCATTGACACCGCCGCCACGAAAATCCTCGCTCAACCCACCCAGCCGAGCTCTCGTCTCGATGCTTTACTCGATCGCTTGACGGAAAGTGCCGTCGCCATGTCTCCGGAGCTCCCTACGCTGAAAGGCACACGCGGCGCGGCGCTGGCACGATTGGGGCGCCACGAGGAGGCGCTGAATATCCTTGCGCAGGCCGATGACTCCGACGACTTCAATCGCTGCTTGAATGCTGCCTTCCGGGCATTGGCACATTCCCACGCCGGTCGAAAAGAAATCGCCGCCGCCGAGCTTGAGACATCCATCGCCATCTTGCGATCTCACAACTGGGCGGGCGGGATCGCCCTTAAAATAGTAAGCGGTGTCTGCGTAGAAACCGGATACCCCACTCCCAAAGAGACCGAAGCACCGACACCCCCTGCAGAAGACGGCGCACCTCCAGGCTAAGGCGCCAGCAACGAGGCAAGGCGGTCATGATCAGGCCGCGTTCGCTTCTTCCTGCGGTGCGGCAAGATCATCGCGCGCCTTGCGGGCGAGCTTCTTCGTCGAGTGCTTAGGGCTGTCGCCGAACAGTTCGGCGGCCTCGGCAAGACAGGATTTCCGCAGGCTCTTTTCCGAACGTTTGATGAGTTTGCCGAGAAGCTTTGTGTCCTCGTGCGGCCCAAGCGGCGCGTCGTCCGCCTCAAGCAGGCCCGTACGCGCGAGATGCCGGCGCACGGACATCCGAGCAGTCCGCCGCAAAAGGACGCCGCCCGCTTCCGGCTTGAAAGGAATGCTATTCGGCGGCCTTTGCGTCGGCGGCCTTGTCRTCCCAKGTCACCGCCCGGTAGTCGAAGCCATATTCCAGCGTYGKYTTGACGATRCGGAAAWAGGGCGACAGGTCGAAATCRCGCGGCGTGTASAGCGAGTGATGGCGGATATGCAGGATTTCCTTGCGCRWATAGTTCGACTGCGCCGAGGCACGGCCGGGCGCGCGGGTGATCTCGGGCAGGATCGGATAGCGGATCTGGCCATAGGCCTCGGCRATCAGCGTCGAGCAGATGGCGCGCGTCGGGTCGCCGGAGCCGAAGGCCAGCATGCGGCGCCGCCAGCGTACAGGCACCGGCGGCGTCGGCAGGAAATAGCGCAACATGTCGAAAATGTTCTTGAGGTCGTATTTCAGGCCGAGCTTGCCGACCATGAAGGCGACGACCGTGTCGCGGTCCTCCGGTGTCAGGCCATTCGCCCGGCAGATGCGGGTGTTGTAGGTGCGATAGCGCGACAATGGCACCGCCACGCAGCCTTCGCCGATCGTGACCTCGATCAGCCGCGGCCGCTCCGAGCCGTCCTCCGGCTCGGGCAAGGTGTCGCCGACATAGAAGGCCGCATGCGACCAGGTCGACTGGGTGAGATACTTGATCGCCGCCGAGATCTTCTGGTTGCCCTCGATCAGCAGGATGTCGCCGGGTTCGAGTGTGCGGCGCAGCGTTTCAGGGTCCGACGGGGTGTAGGGTTCATAGCCGGAGGACTCTTCCTGCAGCCGGCCGGCGAGCCAGCGGCCAAGTCGGTCCAGGAGCGTATCGCTGGGCTCGGTCATGATGGAGCGTGACTAGCACAGGCCGGAGGGGAAGTGCTAGCGCGACGGTCGCCGCCTTTCCTTCTCCCGTCGCGGGAGAAGCTGAGACATCAGTTGGCCGCGGTGGCCAAATCCTCCGCAGACGCGCCGGCAAGATCATCGCGCGCCTTGCGGGCGAGCTTCTTCGTCGCGTGCTTGGGGCTGTCGCCGAACAGCTCGGCGGCCTCGGCAAGGCAGGATTTCCGCAGGCTCTTTTCCGAGCGCTTCAGGAGCTTGCCGAGAAGCTTTGTGTCCTCGTGCGGCCCAAGCGGTTCGCCGTCCGCCTCGAGCAGCGCGCGCAGGACGAACAAATCATGCAGGTCGCCGAGCCGTTCGCCCAGCTCATCGACGGCCTTGCGCCGCGCCTTGATCGGCGTCGGCCACAGCCTGCCCAGCAGCGACAGGTGCATGCCATGCGTCTTGGCCGCCTTGCGCAAATCGTGGAAATCATTGGCCTCGCCGCGCGCGCCGGCCCTGTCGAGTGCCTTCCTGGCACGGCGCAGAGTGACGCGGGCGCCTTCGGCAAGCACGTCGGCCGCCTGTTCCGGCTGGTCGGGCAAGGCCAGGCTTTCGATCCGCTTCATGCCGTCTTCGCAGGCGGCTGTCGCCGCGCCGATCGCCGCTTCGAGGCCGGCGCCTTCATGCATATCGTGCTGACGGGCGATCAGCCTGTCGCGCACGGCATCGAGCCCGCCATCGGCGCTGTCCCTGGGAAAAGCTGCCGCCAGCCGGTCGACGGTCTCGATCAGCGCCGTCGCCTCGCGCGGGCCGGCAAGCAGCGCCGCCACGTTGCGATAGCATTGGTTCTCCGTCGTGCAGAATGTTTCGTCTCCGGAATGAACCAAGCGCAGCAAGGCACGCGCGCTCTTCAGCCGCTTGCGGCATTTGTGCAGCCCCTGTTCCGGCCGGCTGCGCGCCGCATCCAGATGCTGGAGTGCCTTGCCGATTTCCTCGGCAAGGATGCGCCTGACCTCGCCGGTCAGCGGCAGGCGCGGGTCGATGCGAAAGCTCATGCGGCGATCTCCGGWAYCCCCCCRAGGGCGAGCGACGCGTTGTAGAATTTCTGCTGGCCGGTSACTTCACGGCCGAGCCAGTCAGGCAGCATTTCGTCCGGCACATCTTCCGGAGTCTCGAGTTCGGCCACCACAAGTCCCGCGAGTGCACCGCCAAAGACATCGACTTCATAGAGATAGCCGCGATGCCTAACATGGTGACGTGTCTTCTCGATGACACGTCCGATGGCGAAATCCAGCATCTCTACCGCCTCGCCAAGTGGGATCGGATATTCGAACTCGTCACGCTCACGCGCGCCGCTGCCGAATTTGAGCGTAAGCTTGGCGGAAGCGCCGTCACTGATGCGGATGCGGACGGTTCGCCCAGGTGCGGTGGCGAGATAGAACTGGAGAATGCGGATATCCACCTCGACCAGGCTCCGCCACGCGGTGCTGGAGACCAGGAACTTGCGCTCGACTTCCTTGCCCATGGCCGGGCACTAAAGCGTTTGCCGTGGGCGATGGCAAGACAGAAGCGAACACAAGTTGACTTTAATCAATCGATTGATTAAAGTTCAATCATGATCAAATTGCCTGACCCCAAAAATCCCCGCCGCGAGACGTCGCCCGCGGATCTCACCCGCGCCGCACTCGTCCGCGCCGCGCTGAAACTGTTCGGGCGGCAGGGTTTCGACGGCACCTCGACCCGCGAGATCGCGGCCGAGGCGCAAGCCAATATCGGTTCGATCGCCTATCATTTCGGCGGCAAGGAAGGCCTTCGCGCCGCTGCCGCCGATTTTATCGTCGAGACCATCCAGGCGGTCGCTGGCCAGGCACTGGGCGCCGGCCAGGTGCCAGGCAGCGGTCAGTCCGCGCCCGATCCGGAGGCGGCGCGCGCGCAGCTGTTCGCGGCGTTGGAGCGGATGGGCAGCTTCATCCTGGCGCAGCCGCAGGCCGGTGAGATCGTGCAATTCGTGCTGCGCGAACTCTCGCATCCGACGGCGGCGCTCGACCGCATCTACAACGGCGTGTTCGAGCCGACGCATCGCCGGCTGTGCCAGCTCTGGGAGCAGGCGACCGGCGAGCCGGCCGAAAGCGAGCGCACCCGGCTCACCGTGTTCACGCTGATCGGCCAGGTCATCTATTTCCGCATCGGCCGCGAGGCGGTGATGCGCCGCATGGGCTGGCACGACATCGGCGCTGCCGAGGCGGCCAAGGTGGTGTCCGCCGTATCTGACAATCTCAGCGCCATACTGGCCGCCCGAACGGGATCAAAACCCCCACTGGGATCAAAACCCCCAAGAGGACCAAGACAATGAGTTTCCTCTGCTCCTTACCGCTTGCCGCTCAGCTCTTCGGTGCCTGTGCGCCCGCCGCTCCGCTCGCCGTCGGTTATGTCGAAGGCGACTATGTGCTGCTGGCGCCCATCGAGGTGGCACAGGTCGATACGGTTACCGTGAAGCGCGGCGATCGCGTCACGCCGGGCACGCCCGTGGTGACGCTGGAAAGCGCCGACGCCAGGATCGCGGTGGCACAAGCCGAAGCCGGCCTTGCGCAGGCGCAGGCGCAGCTTGCCGACCTGCAGGTCGGCAAGCGGCCGGAAGAGATCGCCGTGCTCAAGGCCGAGGTCGACATGGCGAGAGCCCAGGCGGCCGACGCCAAGCGCAAATACGACCGCGCCGCCGATCTGTTCAAGCGTGGCGCCGGCACGCAAGCCGACTACGACACCGCCTCGGCGACGCTGGAGACCGCCAATGCCCAGGTCGGCCAGGCCGAGGCCAATCTCGCCGTCGGCGGCCTGCCGGCGCGGCCCGAGACGATCAAGGCCGCCGACAACCAGGTCAAGCAGGCGCAGTCGACGCTCGAGCAAGCGCAATGGCGGCTGTCGAAACGGGTGCTGGAGGCACCCTCGCCCGGCCGCGTCAACGACGTCATCCGCAATCCCGGCGACACCGCCGGCCCGACCGCGCCGGTCATCTCGATGCTGCCTGACGGCGCGGTGAAGCTCAGCGTCTACATACCGGAGGCCGCCTTCTCCTCGGTCAAGATAGGCAGCCTGCTCAGCGTTCATTGCGACGGCTGCGGTTCGGACGTGAAGGCGCGCGTCAGCTATGTCTCGCCCGATCCCGAATTCACCCCGCCGGTAATCTATTCCTTGGAGAACCGCCAGAAGCTGGTCTATCTCGTCGAGGCGCGGCCGGAAGGCGATGCCGGCCTGCTGCAGCCCGGCCAGATCGTCGACGTCGATCTTGCGGAAACGACAAAATGAACGCCATCGACGTTCATGGCCTGGTCAAGCGCTTCGGCGACAAGACCGTCGTCGACCATGTGACGATGTCGGTCGCCGAAGGCGAGATCGTCGGCTTCCTCGGCCCCAACGGTTCAGGCAAGACGACAACCATCCGCATCATGTGCGGCTTGCTGACGCCGGATGAGGGCGAAGGCACGGTGTTGGGCTTCAACATCCGCACCGACTCGCTCAGCATCAAGCGCGAAGTCGGCTACATGACGCAGAAATTCTCGTTCTACGAGGATCTGACCATCGGCGAGAACCTCGAATTCGTGGCGCGGCTCTACCAGTTGAGGCCGGTCGGCGAGTACGTTGCGAGGACGCTGGAAGAGCTCGGCCTGACCTCGCGCCGCAACCAGTTGGCCGGCACGCTGTCCGGTGGCTGGAAGCAGCGGCTGGCGCTGGCCGCCTGCATCATGCACAAGCCGAAGCTGCTGCTGCTCGACGAGCCGACGGCCGGCGTCGACCCGAAGGCGCGACGCGAGTTCTGGGACGAGATCCATCGCCTCGCCAGCGGCGGGCTGACCGTGCTGGTCTCCACCCACTACATGGACGAAGCCGAGCGCTGCCACCGCATCAGCTACATCTCCTACGGCAAGATGCTGGCCACCGGCACCGTCGCCGAGGTGGTGAAAAACGCCGGCCTGACCACCTTCGTGGTGCAGGGTCCGCAGCTCGCCAAGGTGGCCGAAGAACTGCAGGGCCGCCCCGGCGTTGACCAGGTGGCGCCGTTTGGTGCCACGCTGCATGTCGTCGGTTCCGACAGGAAGAAGCTCGAAGCAGCGCTTGCCGATGTCGAAAAGGAGCACAAGGGCGTGACGGTGGCACCGGGCGAAACCAGCCTGGAGGACGTCTTCATCCAGTTCATGTCGGGGTCGAAGGACAATATGGCATGAACAGCATCTTCTCCTTCGCCAGGCTCGGCGCGCTGCTGATCAAGGAATTCATCCAGATGCGGCGCGACCGCATCACCTTCGCCATGATGCTCGGCGTGCCGCTGCTGCAGCTGGTTCTGTTCGGCTTTGCCATCAACAGCGATCCGAAGGGTTTGCCGACGGCGCTGGTGGCGATGAGCAACGACCAGTATACGCGCGCCATGGTCTCCGCGCTGCAGGTGACGGGTTACTATCGTTTCGACCATGTGACCGCGAGCGCCGAAGAGGCGGAATTCCTGATGGCGCGGGGCGACGTTTCCTTCGTCGTCACCATCCCGGCCGACTTCGCCAGCCGTGTCGAGCGCGGCGACAATCCGCAGATCCTGATCGAGGCGGACGCGACCGATCCGTCGGCGGCGAGCGGCGCCATTTCCACGCTGAGCAAGGTGGCGAGCCAGGCGCTGCTGCGCGCCCAGGGCATGCAGGCCGCTGCCGCCGAGAATGCCAGGCAGCAGCTGCAAGTGGTGGTGCACCAGCGCTACAATCCCGAAGGCATTTCGCAGTACAACATCGTGCCCGGCCTGCTCGGCGTCATCCTGCAGATGACCATGGTGATGATGACCGCGATGGCGCTGACCCGCGAAACCGAGCGCGGCACGATGGAAAACCTGCTCGCCATGCCGTCCAGCCCGGCCGAGATCATGCTGGGCAAGGTGCTGCCCTTCCTTGTCGTCGGCGCGGTGCAGGTCGCGGTGGTGCTGGTGGCGGCGAAGCTTTTGTTCGATATCCCGTTCGTCGGCAGCCTGACGCTGCTGTTGTCGTCGGTGCTTGTCTTCGTGCTGTCGCTGGTGCTGCTCGGCTATACCATCTCGACCATSGCCCGCWCGCAGATGCAGGCGMTGCAGCTSACCTTCTTYTTCTTCCTGCCGTCGMTSMTSTTGTCSGGCTTCATGTTCCCYTATCGCGGCATGCCGGGCTGGGCCCAGGCGCTGGGCGAAATCTTCCCGCTGACGCATTTCCTGCGCATCACCCGCGCGGTCATGCTGAAGGGCGCCGACTTCCATGCCATCGCCGCCGAGATCGGCTGGCTGGTCGTGTTCGTGCTGGTGTTCGCGGGCACAGCGCTTTTACGCTTCAGGCGCACGCTGGACTAGGGCTGTTCCAGGAAAGTGGGAACGGTTTCCGTCCGGAATTGCGATCAGGCGGCCGCCATGATCTCGGCATAGGTGCCGAAATCGACATTGCCGCCTGACAGCACCACGGCAACGCATTTGCCGGACAGTTCGATCTCGCCCGAAGACAGCGCGGCAAACGCGACGCAGCCGCCGGGTTCGACCACCAGCTTCAGATAGGCCATGGCGTCGCGCATCGCCTGCGCGGTCGCTCCGTCGGAAACGGCAATGGCGCCGGCGAGGTTTTTGCGGTTGATCTCGAAAGTGATGGCGCCAGGCTCAGCGGTCAGGATCGCGTCGCAGATCGAGCTGTAGCCCGGTTCGTTCGAAACCCGGGCGCCGGCGGCGAGCGAGCGGCGCGTGTCGTCAAAATGCTCGGGCTCGACCGCCCAGACATCGGTGCCGGGCGACGCATCCTTGACCGCGACCGAAATGCCGCTCGACAGGCCGCCGCCACCGCAGGGAATGACGACGGCATCGAGGCTGACACCGAACGCCCTGGCCTGTCGCATCAGCTCGAGGCCGATCGTGCCTTGCCCGGCAATGATGGCCGGATCGTCGAAGGGCGGCACCAGCACCATGCCCCTTTCGATATAGGGGCGAACCACGGTCATCCTGTCGTCGCGAAAACGGTCGAACGGCACCACCTCCGCGCCCATCTTGCGGACATTGCCAATCTTCATCGCCGGCGCGTCGGCAGGCATTGCGATAACCGCCTTGACGCCGAACATGGCGGCCGAAGCAGCGACGCCTTGCGCATGATTGCCTGAGGAAAAGGCGACGACACCACGGCTGCGTTCCTCTTCGCTCAGCGACGACAGCTTGTTGTAGGCGCCGCGGAACTTGAACGAACCGGTGCGCTGCAGCGTCTCAGGCTTGAACAGGATACGCCCGCCGAAGCGCTTGTTCAGCTCAGCCGATTCGATCAGGGGTGTTTCGACGATCAGGCCGGAAAGCCGGGCTGCGGCGGCATGGATGTCGGCGATGCCGGGAGGGGTGGTGGCGGTCATGCGAGGTCCAGCAAAAGAGAGGGTGTCTTCTCATGATGCCCGCAAAGGCACGTTGCGCACCAATGAAAAAATGTGACCGTTACAAAGTTGGCGACGTGAGCGAGGCACCAGCGTCACGGCCGTCACACCCCCCTCTGCCCTGCCGGGCATCTCC
>NZ_JBFUGJ010000017.1:0-45422 GCF_056402975.1 Mesorhizobium sp. P3_A9
GGCCTCTACACCGTGCTTTTGCGCCGTGCCAAATTCGGCATCGAACTCCTGCCGATGGTCGTGCTGCTGCTCGGCGCCGGTGCGCTGGTCGCCTTGCCTTTCCATCTGTGGGAATTGTTCAACGACGAACGCTCCGCCATGAACGTCCACAGCCTTCTCGCCCTCGCCTATCTGGCGGGTCCCGGCGGCGCCTTGATGTACTATCTCTACAACAAAAGCGTGGAAACGCTCGGCGCCAGCCGGGCAAGCATGCTGCTCTATTTGCAGACGGTGTTCGTGGCTGTGCTCGCCTACCTGCTGCTCGGCGAGGGCTTGCACGATTACGATCTGGTCGGTGCTGCCTTCATCGTCGCCGGCATCGTCCTCGCCACCGTGGTCAAACCAGCTCAACCACGCGTGGTGTAGAAATCTTGCGAGTGCGGGTACCCGGTCGCAGTAGCGTGTGGTGCGTCACCATCGCGACAGTCAAAGGCACCCCCTCAATGCCGCTTGAAATACTGCACCTCGCGCTCATGCTTCTCCGCCGCTTCGCGCGTCTCAAACGTGCCGAGATTCCGCCTCTTCCCGGTCTTCTCATCCTTCTTGCGCGAATAAAGCCGGTATTTGCCGTCCTTGAGTTTGCGGATCATCTCGCTCTCCCTCGCTAGGGTCGATCAGGATTTCCGCCTGGCCTTGAGGCTGCGGGCGGCCTGTTCGGTGGCGGCGCGGTCGGCGCCCAGGCGGTCGACCAGCGCTTGCGCCTCGTCGCCCGATATGCCGGTGCGCACGGCCAGCGCTTCGACCTCCAGCACATCAGTGCTGGCGATCTCGCGTGTTTCCGGCAGCGCGTCGTCGGCCGTCAGCGGCAGAGCGGCTTCCCGGTCGATCTCCATCGCGGCCTGGTGCCAGTGGCGATCATGGTCGCCATGAGCGCCGCCTTCTCGCTGCCAGATGGCGTAGGCGCGGTCACGGATTTTGTCGTTGCGGTCGTCGGTCATGGTGGTTCTCCCTTGGTGTGGGAGATGAACGCCGCGCCGCCGCGAATGATCCAAAAAATTTACGTGATCGCTGGTCCAGGTGGAATTGCTGGATGGCCGGGAGGACGCGAGGCGCCAGCCGGGCGCAAAATGATCCAGGCGGCGGGATCTGCCCGCCGCCTGGATGCCGACCGTGGTGGCCGATGTTAGTGGCCCCAGATGCCCTGGCCATAACCCGGTGCAGGCATGCCGGAGGTCGCATTTGCCTCGGCCGCGCTGTCGGTGATGCTCTTGGTGACGCTGTGGTCGACCGCGCCGCCGGACATCATCCAATGGGTGGTGGTCGGGTAGCTGCTGGCGGCGGGGACGAAGTCCGAGCCGAAATGGTCGCTGCCGGCAAAGGCCATGCCGGAGGCAAACAGGAACGCAGCAGTAGCCAAAATGATCTTCTTCATTTCAAGTCTCCATCTTTCAAAAGTGACATCGACCTCGACGCGCCGCCCGCATCGCATTCGTGAGGCTGTCTGTTCATGCTCTCGGGCGAAACCGGCCAACCGCGACCCTCACTGGATCTTTGCGGCTGCAGGTTTCAGCGCACGACCGTCTCTCGGTTCGTTGTTGCGCTGTTGGCGGCTTCAATAAGGGGCTGGTGTTTGTGCCAACGTGGGAATGGGCGTGGTAAGAACCGCCCGAGGAGTGGGATTTTGCGTGGAATGCGGCCGGGAGACGCGGCGAAAGCCGGTCGGGAGGGCCTGCAGCGGCCCTCAAACCGGCGGCCTCACCGGCAATTGGTCTCTACCGCAGGCAGCGCCATCTCCTGATGTCGCACCGCCGCKATTTCAGAGAGGCGGAGATGGCAAGCAGCAGCCTATTCGCACTGGCGCCTCGGCCCGCCGGAATAGGGCTGGTAGCTGTTGTCCTCGGGACGGTAGGAGCGATAGCGGTTGAAGCAGGATTGGACGTGGTCGTCCGAAAGSTCCGCTGCCGCAACCAGGGGCGCGGCGCCGCCTTCGACATAGCTGACTTCGGCGGGCTGCTGCGCGGCCGGGTCGGTCGCAACGGTGTCGAGATAGGGCGACACGCAGGGCCGCTGCTGTCCGCTATAGGACCTGTAGCTGTTGTCGTCGGCATTGTAGGAGCGGTAGCGGTCGGCGCACCAAGCGACATGGGCAGGTKGCAGCCTGGCTTGCTGCTCGCCCTCGTCCGGCGCCACCGCGCCCGTATTGGTCGGGTYGGGCGCCTGCACCCTGGCGGCGGCGTCGGGCGCCACGGGCTGCGCGGCGGCCACGCGCTCCARGCSCTGCGCGGCCTTGTCGACAGGCTGTGCGTCCTTGGTCCAAAGCTGCGAGACACTGTCGGCGGGCCTTGCCTGATGCACGGGCTTGGCGACAATCAGCCAKGCAGCGAAAGCCAGCCCGCTGGCGAARACCGCAAGGGTCAGCACGAAGCCGCCGACCAGTGCCAAAACCGCTTTCATCACACACTCCTTGAGCCCCTGCTAATAGAATGCGGAGCGTGCGGACTGGTTCCAGCGAGCGAGCATATGGCAAGGGTCGGCGACTGGAGCGGCCTGCCGATGCGCAAGGCAGGCCGCCACGACGCCTCAAACCGGCAACCGTACATCCACCGTGAAGTCGTTCTCCACGGCCAGCAGTGCCGCCACCATTTCCTTGTCGCGCTGGCGCTTCTGCAAATAGAGCCCCAGCAGCCAGTCCAGCGAGATCCTGCCGGCGCCGGCGACGGCCAGCACGAACATCCCGCCTGATATCGCCAGATCCTTTTCGAAGTTCAGCAGCTCGGCCTGGGTGGCGAAGTTGGTGTGGAACAGCGTGGCGGTTGCCAGGCAGAACAGGCCGAGGCCAATGGCGCCCAGCCGCGTCAGCACGCCCGTCGCCACCGAGAGCCCTGCCCCCAGCTGCAACGCAATGGTGGCGACAAACAGCGGCAGGCCGACGCCTTGGGCCGCCATCGCCTTGGCGGCGCCGTCGAAATGGGTGGCCAGTGTCACGCCCTCATGCAGGAAGATGAAGGACATAAGCAGGCGGCCGACGAGCAAGGTCACATCCCTGATGTGGTATTTCATGGCGAGGCCGGTGAGCTTCGCGGCGAGTTCGGTCGGTATCATGGGTCAGCCTCCAATTTTTTGGCACAGGCAAGCGCAGCGCCCGTCGTGGGACGTGCAGCGCTTGCCCAATGTGATGTCTGAAAAGGCCGGAGCCGGCTCGAGGGAGAGGCGCCGGCTCCGGCAATGGGCGCCAGCCACGAGCGCCCAAACTGGGATTCACCTTTGTTGAGGTTGGCGCCAAGGCCCCCTCATCCGGCCGCTTCGCGGCCACCTTCTCCCCGTGGGGGAGAAGAGAAGGCGCGCCGTGCCGGCCCCCTCCTCTCCCCTCGGGGAGAGGTCGGATTGCCCCGAATTGCTCCAGGCAATTCGGCCTTGGCAATCCGGGTGAGGGGGACCTTACTGCGTCACCTTGGTGTCGATCGCCTTCTGCAGGTCGGAAAGCTCGTCGCAGCCGGCGGGGCAGAGTTTTTGCAGCGACGCCAGCTGTTCCTTGGCCTTTGCCATGTCGCCGGTCTCGACATAGAGCTCGCCCAGATATTCGCGGGCGGCCTTGTGGTCGGGCTTCAGCTCCAGCGCCTTGTTGTAGTAGGTCAGCGCGGTGGTGAAGTCGCCGGTCTTGCGCAGCGTGAAGCCGAGCAGATTGTAGACATCGGCCTGCTGGTTGTCCTGCGCCAGATCCCGCAGATCGGCCAGCGCGCCCTTGTAGTCCTTGGCGGCGATCTTGGCCTGGACGGCGGTAAGGTCGGGCGCGTCGGCACCCTCGATGTCGTCGACCGCATAGGCCGGCATGATTGTCGCGGGAACCACGGTCAGCACGGCGATGGCGCCGAGCAAGCCGTAGAGGGCGTGCTTGCCCAGGAAGGATTGTTTCATTGTCTTTCTCGCTTTGGTCGGAGTTACCCGTTCAAATCTGAACGGGAGAGAAGCCGTAGGCGCTGCCATCTTTCACGAAGACGCCGGTGCCGGGGAACGGGAAGTGCGACCCGGAAATGCGGATGTTGTCCGCAATCACCCGGTCGATGATCTTGTGGCGCGTGGTGATCGCGGTCGGCCCATCCTGGTCGTAGCTGCCCTGCCACTCCGGATGCGGCGCCAGAAGGGCGGGCACATACATGGTGTCGGCCGAGATCATCAGCTGCTCCTTGCCGGAGTTGGCGAGGTAGACGGAATGGCCCGGCGTGTGGCCGGGTGCGGCGAGGATCTGGATGCCGGGCGCGACTTCCGCACCGTCCTCGACCAGCTTCCAGTTCTTCCACTTCGGAAAGTTTTCGGCGATGCGCTTGCCCGCCGGCTTGCGGCCCTCCGGCAGCTTGGCCAGCCGGCTTGGGTCGGTCCACCAATTGTATTCGGTGGCGTTGACGATCAGCTCGGCATTGGGGAACACCGGCGTGTTGGTGCCCTTCTCCATCAGGCCCCAGACGTGGTCGGGGTGGAAATGCGAGATCATGATGGTGTCGATCGCCTTGTAGTCGATGCCGGCGGCGGCCATGTTGGCCGGCAAATGCGTGGCGTTGGCCTGCCACTGGCCGACGCCCGAGCCGGCATCCATCATGATCAGACGGCCGCCCATCTTGAGCACGACGACGGTGAGCGGAATGGGCATGAAGTCGGTGGTCAGCCCCGCCTTGGCGAGCGCTGCCTTGGTGTCGTCGACGGAAACATCCCTAATGAAGGCCGGGTCGTGCGGCTTCTTCCAGATGCCGTCATAGATGGCGGTCACCTCGATGTCGCCGACCGTGTATTTGTAGAAACCGACGGTCGGCTCCACCGGGGTCTGCGCGAAAGCGGGGCGGGTGAATTCAAGCTTGCCGGCAAGGCCGAAGGCAGCGGCAGCAGTGGCGGTTCCAAGCAGTGTGCGGCGTGTCATGCTGAACATCGTGTGGTCTCCTGTGGGTTGCGGGTGGTGGCAAAAGTCGGAAGGCGAGAATTCCAGGGGTGACGGAGGGCCACGCCACATGGCCCTCCGTCCTGATTGCGGGTGGGGTCGGGACTCGAGGGAGGTCCGGACCCCTGAACTCAGCGACCCCAGATGCCCTGGCCGGGTTCATCCGCATCAGATTTCATCGTCGCCTGGGCACTGTGCCGGACCATGTCCGGCTTGCGGATCGAGGCGGTGTAGGTGTTGTCGATGGTGACGGCCGTCGGGTCGGCGCGGTCGCCAAAATGGTCGCTGCCGGCAAAGGCGCCAGTGGTGGCCACGAGAATGGCGGCGGCGGTGAGAGCGATGTTTTTCATGTCGATGGTTCCTGTTTGTTGAGAGATTGATTGAAGGCCGGAGCGCGCTCAGCGGCCCCAGAGGCCGTCGCGGTTGTGCTGGGCAATGATGTCCTGCACCGAGCCCTGGCTCGGCCCGGTCGTCACCTTGGCGTCGACGCCGTTCTGCTGTGCCGTGTAGGGGATCGAAGCGGTTGCATTGGTGTCGACAGAGGCGACAGGCTGGTTGGCGTTGTCGGCGCCGAAATGGTCGCTGCCGGCAAAGGCAGCACTCGARGCAAGCAACATCGCAGCCACGCTAAGAGCGAGCTTGGTCATTTCTGATAAATCCTTGTTTCGTTTCTTCGGGTCGCGGGCCGGTGAATGGCCCCGCTGAAATGAAGACCCGGCAGGGTGGTGCTTTATTCCCGGAGGCGTCGAGATTTTTTTGGAAGAGAGGATTTCTAGAGGTTGCGGCCAAGCCAAGCTTGGGTTCCTCGCCCCCGCCAAAGGCGGGGGAGAGGTGGCCGCGAAGCGGTCGGAGAGGGGGCCTTCGTAGAGGGCGAACCTTTCAGAAAGCATCCGGCACAGGTTCGCGCCATCCCCCTCTCCGTCTCGGCTTCGCCGAGCCACCTCTCCCCCATTTCATGGGGGCGAGGAACCCAGGCTTGGAAGCGCCGCCGCTTTGCGGCATCGCCATCGCAACCGGAAGGCCGAGGCTTTCGCCCTACGATTCACCCCTGCCCCTAGCCCCTCCCCCGGTTCGCGATGGCTCCCCCAGACACACTTCAGAAACAATATTCAACAGTTCGGAAAAACTGGCGAAAAGATCGGATGGCATAAGCATCCCTCAACGGCCGGGAATCGGCCGCCGCACACGCGCATATCAGTCAGATGGCGCGGCGGCGCAGCCGGCAAGGCCTGCCAATTGCGGCGGCGACCCGGCAATACGCAGTCAGGGCGAGAAAGTTTGGAAATGGATTACGGTATCGATATCGCCGCATTGGACAGGGACGCGGCAAGGCCGGGCAGAGAGCCGGAAATTCTCGACGCGCAGCCGAAAACCGGCTCCGGTTCCGCGATGGTCGCGCGCCCCCAGATCCTGACGGGCGCCGACTTTGCCCTGGCGGGTCAGCCCGACGAGCGGCTGGACAAGGTCTTCGAGCAACTCGCCGAAACATTCGCCACCTTGCCCGCGGTGATCTCCGACGGACGTAGCTGGACCTATGAGGAACTCGACAGCCGCGCCAACCAGTTCGCCCGCGTGCTGATCAAGCGCGGCGTGCGGCCGGGCCACCGGGTCGGGCTCATTCTCGATCGGTCGGCGGAGACCTATGTCGCCGTGCTCGCCGTCGTGAAGGCAGGCGCCGCCTTCGTGCCGCTGGCCACCGCCTTTCCACAAGAGCGCATGGCGCTGATCATCGAAGACGCCAGCGTCAGCCTGATCGTCACCATCGCCACATATGCGTCGCGCGCCGACCAGCTGCCAGTTCCCCATGTGCTGATCGACAGCGCCGCCGCCGAGATCTCCAAACAGTCCGGCGCGCCGCTGAAGCCGCACAAGGCCGCCACTGCCGGCGAAGACATCTGCTACATCCTGTACACCTCCGGCACGACCGGCAGGCCGAAGGGCGTGGCTGTCCGGCACCAGAGCTTCGTCAACTTCATCCGCGTCGCCGCCGCATCCTACGGCTACAGGCCGAGCGACCGCGTCTACCAGGGCATGACCATCGCCTTCGACTTTTCTTCCGAAGAGATCTGGGTACCGTTCGTCGCCGGCGCGACCGTGGTGCCGGCACCCGGCCAGATGCCTCTGGTGGGCGAGGAACTCGCCGATTTCCTGCGCCATCACCAGATCACCTGCATGGCCTGCAGCCCGACGCTGCTGTCGTCGATGACATCCGACGTGCCCAGCCTGCGCACGCTCCTGGTCGGCGGCGAGGCCTGCCCGCACAATCTGGTGGTGCGCTGGTCGAAGCCGGGGCGGCAGATCCTCAACACCTATGGCCCGACCGAGGCGACCGTCACGGCAACGATGGGCGCGCTGACACCCGACAAGCCCGTCACCATCGGCGCGCCGCTGCCCACCTATTCCATCGTCATTCTCGACCCTTCGCTGCCGGAACTGGCCGAGCCCAGTGAACTGGGCGAGATCGGCATCGCCGGCATCGGCCTCGCCGTCGGCTATCTCAACAGGCAAGACCTGACCGACCAGAAGTTCATCGCCGACTTCCTCGGCCTGCCGAACAACCCGTCGCAGCGCATCTACCGCACGGGCGACCTTGGCCGGATCAACGGCGATGGTGAGATCGAGTATGCCGGGCGCATCGACACCCAGGTGAAGATCCGCGGCTATCGCATCGAGCTCGGCGAGATCGAGGCGGTGCTGCTCGACCAGCCGGAGATCGCGCAAGCTGCCGTCACCACCTGGGAGATCGAGCCCGGCCGCGTCGAGCTCGTCGCCTATTACGCGCGCAAGGCCGGCCAGCCGGCGCTCTCGCGCGCCGACATTGCTCAGACGATGAAGCGACGCCTGCCGGATTACATGGTGCCCTCCTATCTGGAGGAACTGCCGGCGATCCCGATGACGGTCTCCAACAAGGTCGACCTTCGCCAGCTGCCGAAGCCGACAAGCGTGCGGCTTTCCGCCGACCGGGAGATGGTGGCGCCCGGCAATGACGACGAACGTTTCCTGGCCGAGGCGCTGGCCGCAGTGCTGAAATTCGAGGACGTGTCGGTCGAGGACAATTTCTTCGACGATCTCGGCGCCAACTCGCTGCTGATGGCGCATTTCTGCGCCCGCGTGCGCACCCGCAAGGAATGGGCGACGACGTCCATGCGCGACATCTATCTCTATCCGACCGTGGCGCGCCTGGCCAAGCACCTGAGCGTGCCGGAAGAAATGACGACGGCCACCAACGAGCCTGTCCTCACCCGCAAGGCCTCGAATTTTGCCTACTGGACCTGCGGCATGGCGCAGTTGCTGTTCTACGGGGTCTACAGCTATGTGGCGCTGTGGGCGATCAACATCGGCCTCAACTGGATGTATGACGCGCTCGACGATCCGCTGCAGCTCTATATCAGGTGCGTGGCGCTTTCGTCCGGCGTCTTCTTCGGCATGACGGGTTTTGCCGTGCTGGCGAAATGGGTGCTCATCGGCCGCTGGAAGGCCGAGGCGTTTCCGATCTGGGGCCTGCGCTACTACCGCTTCTGGGTGGTCAAGACATTGATCCGCACCGCGCCGGTCGTGCTGTTCCGCGGCAGCCCGCTCTACAGCTTCTATCTGCAGCTGCTGGGAACCAAAATCGGCAAGAACGCCGTCATCGAATCCCGGTCCGTGCCGGTCTGCACGGATCTCATCTCGATTGGCGCCAACACCATACTGCGCAAGGAATCGCTGATCCTCGGCTTTCGGGCGCAGTCCGGCTACATCCATATGGGACCGCTGACCATCGGCCGCGATGCCTTCGTTGGCGTCGGCTCGACGCTCGACATCGACACGTCGATCGGCGACGGCGGCCAGCTCGGCCATTCGTCCTCACTGCAGCGCGGGCAAAGCATCCCGGACGGCGAACACTGGCATGGGTCGCCGGCCGTGCCGACCACCGCGGACTATTGCAAGGTGCGCAACGAGAACGCGTCCGACGTCAGGCGCTTCCTCTTCGAAGCGGTCCAGCTGATCGGGCTGTTTGCCGTTGTCATCCCGCTGCCGCTGCTGTTCCACAGCTATTGGGAGAATGTCGGCGACGACTATCAGGAGACGATCGGCCTGGTCGCGATCGGCACCACGGTCACGCTTTTCGGCTATATCGCGGTCGCTTTTCTCGCCGCGACTTTGCTGCCGCGCCTGCTCAGCCTGGTGCTGAAGCCAGGCCGAACCTACGCGCTCTACGGTTTCCGTTACTGGCTGCAGGCCGCCACCGAATTCTCGAGCAATTCGCGTGTGCTGGGGCTGCTGTTCGGCGACAGCTCCGCGATCGTCTATTATATCAGGGCCGTCGGCTGGAACCTTAACAAGGTGGTGCAGACCGGCTCCAACTTCGGCTCCAACCAGCAGCACGAAAACCCGCTCCTGTGCGAGATCGGCACCGAGACCATGGTGTCGGACGGCCTGTTCATGATCAACATGCACAAGTCGGCCTCCGCGTTCCGGCTCGAGCCGACGCGCATTGGCGAACGCAACTATCTCGGCAACAACATCTACTATCCGCCGGATGGCCGCACGGGCGACAACGTCCTGCTCGGCACCAAGGTGATGATCCCCATCGATGGGCCGCTGCGCGAGAATGTCGGGCTCCTGGGTTCGCCTGCCTTTGAAATCCCGCGCATGGTCAACCGCGACAAGGAACTCATCGCCGGCGTCGACGAGGCCGACCGGCGCAAGCGCATCCCGTTCAAGAACCGCCACAATCTGGTAACGATCCTCCTGTTCTTGGCAACGCAATGGGTCATGCTGTTCGCCACGCTGGCGATCTGGGACCGGGCACTGAACTACTACACCGAATGGGCGGAGGTCGCGCTGTTCGTCGCCGTGCTCCTGACTTCAGCGATCACCATTCCGTTCTACATCCTGGTCGAGCGGGCAAGCCTTGGTTTTCGCAGGCTGAAGCCGCGGATAACGACGATCTACGACGTCGACTTCTGGCGTCACGAACGCCACTGGAAGCTGGCGGATTCGCCGATCGTGAACCTGTTTGGCGGCACGCCGTTCCGGCCGATGATCCTGCGCCTGCTCGGCGTCAAGGTCGGCAAGCGCGTCTATGACGGTGGAGCCAACCTGACCGAACGCTCTCTGGTCGAGATCGGCGACGACGCCACGCTCAACGAAGGCTGCGTCATCCAGGCCCATTCGCTTGAGGAAGGCGCGTTCAAGTCCGACTACATCCGCATCGGCAAGGGCTGCACGCTCGGACCGTCCGCCTTTGTCCACTACGGCGTCGTCATGGGTGAAGGGTCGGTGGCCGATACCGATTCCTTCGTGATGAAGGGCGAAGAGCTGGAGCCCTACTCCATCTGGCGCGGCAACCCGGCCAAGCTGCATCGCTTCGTGATCCCGGTCACGGACGACGGCGCCAAGGCGCCGGCTTGAAGGCCGCAGAAGTCCGCCTCGCTCCCGTGACCGAGGCCAACCTGGCCTTGGTCATGTCGCTGGAACTGGCCCCGGGCCAGATGGATTTCGTCGCTGGCAATGCGGAGTCGCTGGAGGAGGCCGAGGCCGACGACGACGCCCGGCCGCGTGTCGTGATGGCCGGAGATCGTGTCGTCGGTTTCCTGATGTACGAGGCACCGGAAGATGACGACGAGGCGCGCATCTACCGTTTCATGATCGACCGCGCCAGCCAGGGCAAGGGCTATGGCAAGGCCGCGCTGCGCGAGGTGCTGCACGAAATCGGCGGGCTCGGCCACATCAGGCACGTCTCGATCTGCTATGAACCGGAGAATGAGGCGGCACGCCAGCTCTACCGCGCCGCCGGTTTCGTCGAAGAAGGGCTCGACGAGGATGGAGAAATGATCGCCGACCTCGTCCTCGCGGCATCGACCTGCGACAACAGATGACACCTCCCGCAAATTCGTCCTCCCCAAATCTGCCCGAGGAAATTTCGCTGGCGCAGGCGCTGGCCGCCATCGCCCCGAGCGGGGTCCGCACCGGATGCCGGCTCATCCGTGGTGAAGACGAGACCCACCTCCTGCCGGAGGAGGCCCGCTCGATCCCGGCGCGTCAGCCGGCCATGCGGCGAGCCAGCGGCGCGGCACGATGGATCGCGCACCGGCTGCTGACGGATCTCGGCTTCAACGACTTTGCCCTCCTGCGCACCCCATCCGGCGCACCCGCCTGGCCTGGCGGGGTCACGGGCTCGCTCGCGCATGACGACGACATGGCCGTGGCAGCGGTTGCGCCAGTTGGCGATATCGTGTCCCTCGGCATCGATGTCGAGCCGGCGCTGCCCCTGCCTGACGAGATCCTGACCCTGGTTGCAACCCCTGCGGATCAAACCGGCGCGGCGCCCCGGCTTCTTGCCGGCCGCATCCTCTTTGCCGCCAAGGAAGCAGTCTACAAGGCCGYCTATCCGCTTGATCGCSARGTGCTGGGCTATGAGGAYATCACCGTAGACCTGAACACAGGCCGCGCGACGACAACGACAGGCCGCAGCGCCAGCCTCGTCTACTGCATTGCCCCACGTGTGGTGGTGTTGGCGTTTGTCGGTGAATAGCGCACCGCCCTATTCGCTCACAATCTCCCGATAGGTCCTCACCGCGCCATCCTGCCCGCGAAAGCGCCAGGTTTCCCCGTCACGTCCCTCGACAGGACACGGCCCGAGCGGCACCTTGCCGCCGCCTTCCGGCAGGTCGAGGACATAGACCGGGTTGCAGATACCCGACAGCCGCGCCCTCAGCGCTTCCACCAGCGCCTGGCCCTTGGCAATCGTGGTGCGCCGGTGCGCCATGCCGCGCGCGAGGTCGCCATGGTGCAGGTAGTAGGGTTTTACCCCCAGCCGATACATCAGCTCGCGGCAGAGCTCTTCCAGCACCTCGACCGTATCGTTGACGCCTTTCAGCAGAACGCTCTGGTTGAGCAGCGCGAAGCCCGCTTGCCGCATCGTCCGGCAGGCTGCCTCGGTAGCATCGGTGATCTCGCGCGCGTGGTTGAAATGGGTGATGACGGTGACCATCAGCCGGCCCTGCAAGGCCTCGACCAGCCCCGASGTGATGCGCGASGGCAGCGCCACCGGCACRCGCGTGTGGATGCGCAGCAGCCGCACATGCGGGATAGCCTCGATGCGCGCGCGGATTTCGGCCAAGGCCTTATCGGGCAGCGACAGCGGGTCGCCGCCGGTCAGGATCACCTCGCGGATTTCGGGATGATCCGCGATATAGGCCAGCGCCGGCTCCAGCGCCTCGCGCGTATAACCGCGACCGATCGAGGTCAGCGATTCCTTGCGAAAGCAGAACCGGCAATAGACCGCGCATTGATAGGTCGGGAACAACAGCACCCGGTCGGCATGGCGATGCGTCAATCGTGCCACCGGGGTGAACTCATGGTCGGCGATCGGATCGCCAAGCTCGCCCTCCGTCTCCACCAATTCCTCAGGTGACGGGATGATTTGCGCGCGGATCGGATCGGCCGGGTCGTTCCAGTCGATCAGGTCGAGATAGGCTTTTGGCGCACGGACCTTGTGGTGCGCGGCGGCAGCTTGCGCGGCCGCGCGCTCGGCGGGCGACAGCGGCAGGGCAGCGAGGTCGCGGACATGGCGCACGCCCTGGCGGACATCGTCCTGCCAGGCGGCGTCGAGGGCGCGGGTTGCATCTTTTAGGTCGGTCATTGGCGGTCTCGGGCTGTTCGCGCGGACCTATCGGCCGGATGGACGATTGGGTCAACTGCCACGAAGGCCAACGACGCAAGCCGCACCCTACGGCGCCCCCCTCTGTCCTGCCGGACATCTCCCCCACTTGGGGGGAGATCGGCAGCTCGGGCGCCGGCTCTCCTTTACTACGTTGGAGATTGGCGAAAGCCGAAACAACGTCCAATCTCCCCCCTTGTGGGGGAGATGTCCGGCAGGACAGAGAGGGGCGCCGTAGAGCACCAGCCTTTGCCGGGCATCCAACCTTCATCCAGTCCGCCCCTCCCTCTCGGCCATCGCCACAAAAGCACTCTCAATGCTCTCAAACCTCAGCTCCGGATAAAGCACCCCCGCCTCCGGAGTGCCCGTCTCGATCGCGGTCTCGCCACGGATCCAGAACGCCCGCAGCAAGCCAAGGCCGGGCGCTGCCGCGATCATTGCCTCCAACTCCTCCGCGCTCATGCCCACGACGCGCGGCGCGCGTCCGCTGACCCGACGCCACAGTTCGATCATCCCACTCTGCGTGATCCTGTTCTGCGCGATGCGGATCTCGCGGCGAACGGCATTGGGATCCTCCAGTGCGCGCAGGGTGACGGCAGCGATGTCTTTCTCGCTGACAAACGTCGCCGGCACATTGCCGTCGCCATAGAGCGTCACCTCATCCGGCGGCAGGGGCGCCGAACCGAAGCGCGTCAGGTCGCCGAGCGTCGCCACCCAGGTCGAGAAGAAACCGTTGGTGTAAATCACCGTATAGGGCAGATCGGCCTCCCTGACCGCGTCGAACACGGTTCTCTTGATGTCGAGCGGCGCGATCGAGCCGGGGGCGGCGGCGGCAAAGTCGAGGCCGAAGCCGGCGGAGGGCACGAAGCGGGAGACGCCGACATCTTTCACGGCGCGCACCAGCGTCATCTCGCTGGCCGAACCGACATGCACCGAGCTGATGACGCGATCGGCCTTGCCGACGGCGCGCACAAGGCTGCCATAGTCGTCGAGATCGCCGACATGCACCGTGGCGCCCAATTCCTTGAGCGGACGCATCCGCGCTTCGTTGGCTGAAGTTGCCGGCCGGACAAGGACATGGACGCTGTCGCCATTGTGCGCGCTGGCCTTCGCCATCTCGCTGCCCAGAAGCCCCGTCGCGCCGATGATCAGGGTGCTGCTCATATTTCCCTCCCGTTGTGCCGGATGGAACCGTCCCAGTCGCGCTCAAGGCCGATGTCATGCAAACGACGGTCGGAAAGCCGGGAAATCCGGCGCAGCGCGCGGCGGCGCTCGAACGCTGCCGTGCTTCGCATGGCGAAGCCGCTCATCGCGGCGCCGATGGGTCCAAGGGTTAAGGTCATCTCAGTCTCCTGTTCGCTGGGCGCAAGCGGGCCGGTGCCGCCCCAACGGGGCGAGCATGAAGATTGCTCACACTATGTCTGGTCATCGGGCGCTTCGACGGATGAAAACTTGATGCCTGTGCGCCGGTACGCCTTGATATTGGGCATTTCCGGGCTGGACGACAAACGACTCTTTGTGCAGGATTTGTGAGCAACGCTCACAGGTCGAGATCATGCCGCGCACACTGCCGCCCCTCACTGCCCTGCCCGCCTTCGACGCCGCCGCCCGGCATTTGAGTTTCACCAAGGCCGCGGACGAGCTCAATCTCACCCATGGCGCGGTCAGCCGCGCCATCCGCAACATCGAAGACAGGCTGGGCATCCAGCTCTTCGATCGCGGGACACGATCCGTCCGCCTGACAACCGTCGGTGCTGCCTACGCTTTGGAAGTCGGCAAGGCGCTGGACCAGATCGCCGCCGCCACAATCGTCGCCACGCCCGACCGCTCGACACGCATCCTCAACGTCAGCACATCGGACGGCTTCGCCGGCCGCTGGCTGGTGCCGCGGCTGCATCGCTTCCACCGCGCCAACGCCGACATCGACGTGCGGCTGGCGACCTCGGGCGTGCTGGCCGATTTCGTCAGCGACGGCATCGACATCGCCATCCGCTATGGCAAGGGCGGCTACACCGGCGTGACGGCCGAATTTCTTGCCGATGAGGAAGTCTTCCCCGTCTGCAGCCCGGAGTTGATGCAAGGCGAGCATCCGCTGCGCCTGCCCGGAGATCTGCGGCATCACAAGCTGATCCATGACGCCTTTCGCATCGACTGGGCGACATGGCTGCAACAGGCCGGCGTCGACGGCATCGACCCCAAACGCGGCGTGCGCTTCGATTCCGCCACCTTCGCCGTCGAGGCCGCCGTGCATGGCGAAGGCGTGCTGCTCGGCCGCAGCGCCCTGGTCTCGGCCGACCTCGCGGCGGGACGGCTGGTGCGGCCTTTCGACCTCGCGCTGAAATCGGCGGCCAGCTACTACGTCGTCTATTCCGACGGCGCGCTGCGGCAGAAAAAGGTCAAGGCGTTTCGCGACTGGCTGTTTGCCGAGGTGGCGGCTGATTGGGTCGGCATGCCCGGGAAAGATCGAAGCGGAACATAGGGCAATGGCCGCACGACTTGAGCCGAGCTGTTGACTCCGGCGCGGATTCGCACACCAATGTCCGCACACATTGGGTGGGGTCCTGCGATGAAAAGAGCTTACGTCAAACCGGTGCTGGCAAAGCACCAGAAACTTTCGGCCGTAACGGCCCAGGCAACCAATTCCAACGACTCCCAGGCGCCCGAGTAACCCTGAACAGAGGCTGGCAAGACCAAGTCGGCGCCAACCTCGTCTACACCCCCGCTTTCGACCGGCCCACCAGCCGCAGCGCGAGGAAGATACGCCCGTGGCGGTGCTGGCCCGCTCGCTCGGCTACACCTCCGAAAGCGCCTTCAGCAACGCCTTCAAGCGCGCCACCGGCACCGCGCCCAAGCGCTATCGGACCGCAGGGAAGGCCGAGCGGCTGGAGGATACGGAAGCGCAGCCGCTGAGCTTGGTGTCTTGAAAAATCGGGAGAGGCGGAGGCCCGAGACAGGTGGACAGCCCGGGGCTGTCCACCTGGCCCCCGCCTGATGCATGCCGCCCCAAAGGGGGCATCGGTTTTCAGGGAACCGACATGCAGGCCCGCGGACAGATTGGACGTTGGCGTCCGCGGCGGCCAGTCGTCATATGACGGGTATCAGCTCGGAGCGGCTAGTCCTTGGCGCGATAGGCTTCCGGTATGACGAACACCTCGTCGGCGCGGCCGTAGCCGCCATCGGCGACTTCCTCGACCAACACCATCGTGGTGGGGCGCGCGACCTCACCGAAAAAGTCGACGAACATGGCTGTGGTCCGATGGATGAGGTCTTCCTTCTGCGCCTTGGAGAGTGCGGCCTGCGGTACTTTTATGTTGGCGAACGGCATGGTCGTATTCCTTCTTTGAGATTGGATTTCAGGCTTTGGGATGGAGCAGGTCGGCAAGGCCGATCCGCTCCAGCAGTTGCACGCGCACGCGGTCGGCAACGCCGTTGACGATCACGGCGCCGTCATCCGATGGGTCGATGTGGACGCGAAACGGGCGGCTTCCGTGCGGCATGGCGACGAGGTCGACGATTGCCGCCGCGATCTCAGCCGGATCGGCATCCGCCGGCTCCAATGCCGCCAGCCCCTTCAGCGCCTGCTGATCGACACCGGCATAGGGACCGGACCAATAGGCGTCGGCGCGCGCCGCATCGGCGGGTGCCGCTGCGTGGTGGAAATGCTCGGTGCCCTTGGTGAAGGCGCCAGGAACGACGATCGTCGTTTCGATGCCGAAGCGGGCAAGCTCCAGCGCATAGCTCTGCGCCAGCGCGTCCATGCCGGCCTTGGCGGCGAAGTAAGGCGCCAGGAACGGCGGCGTGCCGCCGCGCGTGCTGCTCGAACCGACCCAGATCATCTGGCCCCGGCCGAGAGACCGCATATGCGGCAGGGCGGCGCGGTTGACACGCTGCGTGCCGACGACGTTGACGTCATAGAGCTGCGCCAGCTGTTCGGGCGAGAACGCCTCGGCCGGGCCGAACCCCATATGCCCGGCATTGTGGATCAGCACGTCGAGCTGGCCGGCTTCAGCAACGATCTGCTGGATCGCCGCCTGCGCCGAGGCGTCGGAGGTGACGTCGAGCGCAATGGTCTTCAGCGCCACACCCTCGTCACGGGCGAAGTTTTCCATCTCGGCTACCGCCGCGCCACGTGCCGAGGGGTCGCGCATCGAGGCATAGACCGTGTGGCCCGCTCTTGCGAGCGCCCGCGCCGTCATCGCGCCGAAACCCGAGGAAGCACCGGTGATCAAAATTGTCTGTTGCATATCAGTCTCCTTTAGAGAACGCCGCCATTGGCGCGGATGATTTGTCCGTTGACCCAGCCGCTATCCGGGCCGGCAAGGAACGCGACGACGCCGGCAATGTCGTCGGGCTGGCCGAGCCGGCCGAGCGGGCTCATCTTGCCGATGGCCTCGATCTGCGCCGCGCTCTTGCCGTCCGTGAACAGCGCGGTCTCGACCGGTCCGGGCGCCACGGCGTTGACGGTGACGCGGCGCGCGCCAAGCTCCTTGGCCAGGATGTGCGTCATTGCCTCGACAGCCGCCTTGGTGGCGGCATAGACGCCGTAGCCCGGCTGGTAGAGGCCGACGACGCTCGATGAGAAATTGACGATGCGGCCGCCATCGCGCAGGCGTTTCGCGCCTTCGCGCATGCCACGGAACACACCGCCGAGATTGATCGCCACCTGCGTGTCGAACGCGGCGTCGTCGGTCGCGGCGATCGGCGAAAGCTTCATGATGCCGGCATTGTTGACGAGGATGTCGACACCGCCGAACGCCTTCTCGCCGGCGTCGAACAGTGAAGCTATGCCTGTGGGATCGGCGATGTCGGCCTGCACGGCGATCGCCTTGCCGCCTTCGGCTTCGATCGCGCCGACGACCGCTTCGGCCTCCGCACGGCCCCGTGCATAGTTGACGACGACGGCGACGCCGTCGCGGGCAAGCCGCTGGGCGATCGCCGCGCCGATGCCCTTGGAGGCGCCGGTCACGATCGCGGTTCTGGTTGGGCCACCCGTACTTGTCTGCTGGTTTGTCATGTAAGTCTCTCCGTGTTGTTGATGACACGGATATAGGCCAAGCCAACTTCCGGATAATCAGCCGTCTCTTGACATCACTATTCGTAAACTGCGAACAAAGGCCATGGATCGGCTTGACACGATGCGGCTCTTCGTTCGCGTTCTGGAACGGCGCAGCTTCACCGCTGCCGCCGCCGATCTCGGCCTGCCGCGCTCAACGGCGACAGAAGCGATCCGCCGGCTCGAAGAACATCTTGGCGCCCGCCTGCTGGAGCGCACGACACGGCAGGTGAACGCCACGCAGGACGGCGAAGCCTACTATCAGCGCTGCCTGTCGATCCTGGCCGAGATCGAGGATGCCGAAGCCGCCTTCCGCAAGGCCGAGCCCTTCGGCCTGCTGCGCATCGACGCCAGCACGCTGCTCACCCGCACCTTCCTGCTGCCGCGCCTGCCGGAGTTTTTGGCCCGCTATGTCAGGATCGACCTGCAGATCGGCCAGAGCGACCGGCTGGTCGACCTTGTGCGAGAGGGCGTCGATTGCGTCATCCGTGTCGGCGAACCGCCCGACAGCGGCATGATCATGCGCCGGCTGGGGATGATCCGCGAGATGACTTGCGCCAGTCCCGGCTATCTCTCTCGCCACGGCATACCCGCCTCCCCCGATGCGCTCGACGGCCACCAGGCGGTCGGCTTCGTCTCGTCGCGCAGCGGCGAGGTGCTGCCCTTTGAATTCACCGTCAACGGCAAGACGCGCGAGATCCGGCTGCCCGGCCGTGTCGCCGCCAACAATTCCGACACCGCTGCCGATCTGGCACGGCTCGGCCTCGGCCTCATCCAGGCGCCGCGCTATCGTTTCGAGAAGGACCTGGCGGACGGCACGCTCGTCGAAGTGCTGGCCGACTGCCCGCCCTCGCCGACGCCGCTGTCGGCGCTCTACCCGCAGAACCGGCAGCTCTCGCCACGCCTGCGCGTCTTCCTCGACTGGGCGGCGCGCATCTTCGCCGAGGCGAACCTTTAGAACGAGGGGACAGGCGTCGGTTCAGTTGGTAGCTCGCCGCCATCGACCCATCGCTGACGAAACCGTAGGTGTTGAAGCAAAATGGCATTACTCTGCGCAGTCTGGGGTCTTGGGGCAAAAGGATGGATTTCGGCACAGGCCATGGCTACCTCCTCATCGGCGGCCTCATCCTGGTTGGTGCCGGGCTGCTGATCCTGTCGCTGATCGTCAATCTTCGCGTCGCCCACAGCGTGCGCGACGACGTGCGCCATCGCGAAAAGCTGCTCGAATATTACCGCAACATCTTTTCACAGCTGGGCGTGATCCTGATCGGCATCGGCGTGTCGCTGTTCATCTTCTTCTTCCAGCAGAACTATCAGGACCAGCGCAGACGCGAGACGGAACTGCAGCAGGTTCTCGCCAAGCTGGCGGCGCGCATTGCCCGCGGCGCTCCCGTCGTCGGCTCGCTTGGCGAATTCGACACGCTGCTGGATCAAGGCGGGCCCTATGTCAGTCCGGAGCTTGGGGGAACGAACGCCGCGGTCAGCACGCAGGGAACCGAGCTCGGCAAGCAGGTCGCCGAGATCCTTCTGGTCGAGCGCGACGTCGATATCAAGGACTTCGACATCCTGAATCTGTCGCGCGATTTCGAATCGTCGTTCGTCGTCAACGAGCTCGATCCGACGCTGTGGTTCAACATCGTGCGCGACGAGAGCGAGATCAAATACGCCACCACCCAGCTCGCCCTCGACTATAAGGACCTGCAGGACGCGATCGGTGGCGATCCGATCGAGGTCGCGATCGCCAATCCTGAACAGGGGCCAAGGATCAAGCACGAGGTGCTCGACATCTTCTACGATGCCGACCTGCTGCGCCAGCGCAGCAGGCGATTTCTCGGCCGTGCGTGCTGGCTCCTTGGCAACGGGCGCGGCTTCGTCAGCCTTCGACCGATCGATGCGATCGAGGCCGATGCCAGGTCGCACCAAGAATGGATCGACCGCTCGAAACCGCTGCTGACGCAGGCAAAGTCGGGCAGCGGCGAKTGCTTCAAACTGCTGCGGTACGGCCCGGCGTCGTGAGCTGGGAGCGTGTGGGCAAGGCCGCCGCTCTGGTGTCAAAACCAATCACTCCCAACAACCGGGTTCGACCCATTGCGGACTCTTAGTTGCGGGGCTCGCTTGACGCGATCCGCCCCCTGAGGCGTTGTTCGTTTGCTGCTGGTGAATGGCGGCTTTGCGCCTCACATCGGTCGCTCAGCATTGCGCAACCGCTGCCTGTAAGCAGACGAACCGGCTGGAGCCTCGCTGGAGGCAGACCATCCGCTGTTATGTATGGGAGCGCTTACGCGAATCCAGCCTCGTGGCAATCCGATGTGTGTTGTGAGAGCCGACCTCAGCGAGTAATGTGGATCGCCCTCAGCATCGCCACGGCAAGCTGATGGTTGGAAGATGCTTCGCGCTTTCGCCTGCAAGGGAGGATGCGTGTTGAACGACCTTCTAGACACTGCGCCGATAGGTGATCCACCGTCGAATACCAATTTCCTGTCAGGTGGCGGCGAGATGGGCTCGCTCACCCGAGCTTACGACTGGAACAAGACGGACCTCGGGCCACCTCAAGGTTGGCCTCAAAGCTTGCGTACCACCGTCAAGCTGATGCTCCAGTCGCGTCACCCCATGTTCATCTGGTGGGGGCCCGATCTCATCCAATTCTACAATGATGCCTACCGTGCGACACTAGGACCTGAACGGCATCCTAGTGCCCTGGGAGACCGTGGCAAGGATTGTTGGGCGGAAATCTGGCACATTATCGGTCCTCAAATAGAATTCGTTGTGGCCGGAAAAGGATCGACTTGGGACGAGGACGCCTTGGTCCCGGTGACCCGCCACGGCAAGCGCGAGGATGTCTGGTGGACGTATAGTTACGGGCCGATTGATGTCGATGGCGAGGTCGGTGGGGTCCTGGTCATCTGCAATGACGTTACTGAGAGGCATCTGGCAAAGGAGGCGTTGGAAGATCACACTCGCTACCTTGAGCAACTCTTTGAGCAAGCGCCCGGTTTCATAGCGGTGCTCCAGGGTCCGAACCATATCTTCGAAATCGCCAACGCTGCCTACAAGCGCCTGGTGGGGGATCGAACATTCGTCGGGAAAACTGTGCGCGAAGTGATCCCGGAGATGGAGGGCCAAGGCTTTTTCGAATTGCTTGATGAGGTCTATCGAACAGGCGTCGCTCATGTCGGCAGACGGGTACCAGTCATCTTTGTTGGAGACGCCGAAGCGCTTGCCAAGACAAGAGTGGTCGACTTTGTCTATCAGCCGATCATCCTGAGAACCGGGGAGAGCACGGGAATCTTCTGCGAGGGGATCGACGTGACTGACCACGTCCAGGCCGAAGAGCATCTACGACTGATGAATCAGGAATTGAAGCACCGAGTTAAAAACACCCTGGCAATGGTCAGCGCAATCGCCGGGCAGACCCTTCGTGGAACTCCTTCCGCATCTGCGCTTGCGACCTTCCACGGGCGTTTGGCCGCCTTCGGAAAGGCCCACGACACTCTGACGGCCGACACCTGGGCTACGGCGTCAGTAAGGAATGTTGTCCACGACGCACTTGAAGCGCACCGGACCGGGCAAGGGAGGTTCATCATATCCGGCCCAGACATCACCTTGGGCTCGAAGCAGGCGTTGTCGCTCGCCCTTGCCACCCATGAGTTGGCGACGAACGCTGCCAAGTATGGGGCGCTTTCCAGCACCCGGGGCACGGTTCACGTTTCCTGGCGGGAGGAGCGTGAGGGAGATGCGGTCATGTTTCACTTCGAGTGGAAAGAGGCAGACGGCCCATTGGTCACGGCACCGATGAAGAAGGGCTTTGGGACTCGCCTCATCAATCGCGTTCTATCGGCAGATTTCGGGGCGCGCGTCGAGATCGACTATGCACCCGGCGGGCTGGTCTGCCGCCTCGTTKCTCCAACTCAGAATTTGAACCAAGACCACCCTGCTTTTGCGGGCGAGTGATCCGGATAGCAAAAGCGAATTGTTCAGATGCCCATCGACGCGCGGCGTGCAGGGCCGTACCATCCTGTTGTCAAAAATGGTCTCCGGAAAGTGGCCTGGCCGCGCATGCTACGGCGATGATAAGCGCGCTTAACAGACACACTCATGCCGTTGCGGCGCTACTGCCCTTGATGATCCGGAAGTGACGCGTCCAGTGACCAGGGTTAGCGAACGACAATGGCAGGCAAGAAGATCACTTGGCCGTTGTCGACTTGCGGCTATGCAAAGCCGCTAGCCGGCTGGCTGCAGGGAGCAAAGCTTATAGAGGCTGCTTTGGCGATGCATGCGCCTGGAAAAGGAGTGCTAACAATGGCCTACACGCTGATTTGGTACGGTAGGCAAGGTATTGTTGAACAGATTCCCTTCGACGCCGAGAAAGCTGCTCGCGACCAAGCGCTCGCGACCTTTCCCATTCGCAAGGAGGTCGATGGTATCGTGGCCGTGGAAGTTCGCAAAGATGACGGCACGGTCGTTTTCAGTCTGGCAGGCGGTCACTGACCGGTCGTATTCCTTCAATGGAGCCCTGCGCCAATTTTGGTGACCCAAGGCATTCCCAAGGCACGTTTGGACGCAAAAGAGTCTGCTTCCCATCCCCATCATCCCGAAACCGGACCGTCTGCTCTCGGCCCCGTCCCGGTCGTTGAGAAACGCACGTCCGAAGAGCTACTTCTGGCGCAATGTGCTCGTTCTAACAGTTGAGCCGAACGGCAACTCCCGCCCCTGTCAGCACCTAGTCGCCCACCCGCCGCAGCGTGCCGAGATGATTGTCGTCGAGGAAGTCTATGGTCATCGCCGACGCCTTGCCGTCGGGGCCGACGACGAAGCTCACGCCGGTCGGCCTGTCCGGCGTCTCGGCATCGGGGAAGGTCAGGAACAGGTCACCGTCGAAATGCGTCAGTGAGTAGGACCGGGCGCCGGCCGGGCCGACCTTGAGCACAAGGCTGGCTCCCGCGCTCGCCACGACAGCATCGCCGATGAAGTCGTTGGTGTAGCGGCCGGCATAGGCACTGGCCGGCGCGGCCGGCCTTGCCGGAGACGGCGGCGTGGCATAGGTGGCCTTGGCCGCCTCGACCACCGGACCGAACATGCCGTTGTAGATGCCGTCCCACGCCTTGATCCAGTCCTTCTCGACCGAACCCTCGAAAACGAGATCGGCAAAACTGTCGGACAGCCCCTCCGGCACACCTGTCGGGAAAGCGTTGGCGAGGATGACGATGCCAAGCTTCTCCTCCGGGAAGACCGTCACCAGCGTACGCGCGCCGACGCTGAAGGCACCCGCATGGCCCCAGCTCAGGCCATGGCGGCCGAATTCGACATTCCAGCCGAGGCCGTAGAATGATGCACCGGCCGAGACAGGGTTCTTGCCCCGCGTCATCAGCGGCACATGCATCTGGTCGAGAGCATCGGCGGCAATCAGCGTCTTGCCTGCATAGACCCCATTGCCGATGATGAGGCGCACCCATTGCGAGAGATCGCGCGCGGTGGAACTGACGCCGCCCGCGGGCGCCTGCGCATCCGGATCACGCTTGATCTTCGCGGCCCAGGCGCCATCGACCTTGACATGCAGCGCGGCATGATCGGCGTGCTTGACGAAGTCCGAATGACGGGAACTGGTCGAGGCCATGCCAAGCGGACGATAGAGCTTCTCCTCGGCGACATCCTCCCAGGACTTGCCCGTCGGCATGGCGGCGGCAATGGCGCCCTCGGTCAGCCCGAAATTGCTGTAGGAGTAGCCGGCGCGAAAGCTCGACGATGGCGGCACGAAGCGCAGGCGATGCAGGATCTCGGCGCGGTCATAGCCAATGTCCTCCAGGTCGTCGCCGGCGGTGCCCGGAAGCCCGCTGCGGTGCGAAAACAGGTCACGGACGGTGAGTTGGCTGGTCGGATAGGGATCGGCCAGCCGGAAGGCCGGATCGAGATCGGCGATCTTCGAATCCCAGGACACGATCCCGTCGCCGACCAGCGCCGCCACCACGGTGGCGGAGACCGGCTTGGAAAGCGAGGCGAGCTGGAACACCGTGTCTGCGTCGACCGCTTCCGGCTTGCCGGCCTCGCGATGGCCGAAGCCTTTCAAGAAGATCACTTGGTCATCATGAACGACCGCGATGGCGAGACCGGGCACGCCACCGCCGGCGACGGCGGCTTGCGCCAGCGCTTCCAGCTTCGGCACCGCAGCAGCGATGCGCTCCGGCGTGACGGGGTCGGCCGACGCCGCATGGGGCCACAGCGCCATCACGGCGATGACGGCCCAGATCCTCAATGTGCAGAGATTCCGATCAAGCCACATGCTCGCGCCTCCCCTCCGTGCATTCACCCCGCAAATAGTACAGCCTGGCGCCGGCGCGGCCAATGCTGGCTCACCTCGCGACTTTCGCCGCAATCGACCATCGCCACGATTTCAGGCAATCTGACAGATGATGGCGCGCCATGGGGAGATGGAGCGCCGCCAGGGAGGACTGACATGACCAGCAAACAAGCCGGCTTGCCGCGCTACGACGACGCCGTTGCGGCCTTTCGCATCGAAGGCGAAATCGCACGGCTTCACGGCGACCCGGCGACCGGCATCAATGCCTATGTCGAATGCTGCGGCCGCTATTCAGGCCAGAACCGGCTGGCGCTGCGCACGATCTCCGCCGGCGGCGAACTGCGCGAGTTCAGCTTCGACCAACTCGCGGACATGTCCGGCCGTGTTGCCAGCCTGCTCAGAGATGTTGGCGTCGGCCCCGGCGATGTCGTCGCCGGCATGCTGCCGCGTATCCCGGAACTGGTGGCGCTCATCCTYGGCACATGGCGCATCGGCGCCGTCTACCAGCCGCTGTTCACCGCCTTCGGTCCGAAGGCGATCGAGCATCGCTTGGGCTACAGCGGGGCAAAGCTGGTGGTGACCAATCCGGCCAATCGCGGCAAGCTCGACGAGATGGAGACCTGCCCGCCGATCGCCACCATCCTTGGTCACGGTGACCCCCTGCTCGCAGGCGATATCGATTTCCGCGCCGCCCTTGCCACCGCCTCGCCGGATTGCGAACCCGTCATGCGCAAGGGCGACGACCTGTTCATGATGATGTCGACTTCGGGAACAACGGGCCTGCCCAAGGGCGTGCCGGTGCCGCTCAGCGCGTTGCTCGCCTTCGGCGCCTATATGCGCGATGCCATCGGGCTGCGCCCCGACGACATCTTCTGGAACATCGCCGATCCCGGCTGGGCCTACGGCCTCTACTACGCCATCACAGGCCCTTTGCTGCTCGGCATTGCAACCACCTTCAACGAGGGCGCCTTCACCGCCAGGAGCACCTATCAGGTCATCGAGCGGCTCGGCGTCACCAGCCTTGCCGGTTCGCCGACCGCCTTCCGTCTCCTCCTTGCTGAAGGACCCGACGCCGCCGCCCGCATCAAGGGCCGGCTGCGTGTCGTCAGCAGCGCCGGCGAGCCGCTCAACCCGGAAGTGATCCGCTGGTTCGACGCCCACCTTGATGCGCCGATCCACGACCATTACGGCCAGACCGAGAATGGCATGATGGTCAACAACCACCATGGCCTTGCGCATACCGTGCGCGCGGGGTCCGCTGGCTTCAGTATGCCGGGCTACCGCATGGTGGTGCTGGACGACGAAGGCCGCGAACTCGGCCCCAACCAGCCCGGCATCCTCGCCGTCGACATCGCCAACTCGCCGCTGCGCTGGTTCGACGGCTACCACCAGGAGCAGACGCCGGCGATTGYGGGCGGCTATTACCGCACCGGCGACACCGTGGAATACGAGCCGGACGGCTCGGTCTCCTTCATCGGCCGCGCCGACGATGTCATCACYTCGKCCGGCTACCGSATCGGSCCSTTCGACGTCGAAAGCGCGCTGATCGARCATCCSGCGGTCAACGARGCGGCGGTGGTCGGCGTGCCCGATCCGCAGCGCACCGAGATCGTCAAGGCCTTCGTCATCTTGGCGCCCGCTTACCAGGGCAGTCCGGAACTGGCCGAGGAGCTGGCCCAGCATGTCCGCAAGCGGCTCTCGGCCCACGCCTATCCGCGTGAGATCGACTTCGTCGCCGAACTGCCGAAGACGCCGAGCGGCAAGATCCAGCGGTTCCTGCTGAGGAAGGCGGAGGTGGAGAAGCGGAAGGGGTGAAGCGGGCCTACCAGCAATTAGACCGCGATCTTCAGCCGAGGCGCCCACGAAACAAGGTAGTGCCGTCCGTCAGGCGCGACCTGGAGATATCGCGCAATCCCGCCTCGGTCATCCACGCGCGATACTGACCTTCCGTGTAGGATTCGCCGTGGCGATAGAGGTTCAGGAAGGTGAGGTTCAGAAAGACACCCTCAGGCGGGCCGAGGCGGTCGTCATCGACGACACCCCACCCGGCAATTGCGATCTCGCCTCCAGGGTTGAGGCAACGCGCCGCGTTCAGGATCGAACTGCGCGCCTGGTCCGGCGGCAGGACCTGGACGACGGCCTTCAGGATCGCCAGATCGTGCCGACCGATCGATGGCGCGACAGTGATGTCGCCCTCTTCGACAACCACGTCGTTGGCGCCGTATTCTGCCAGGATAGCCGGCGCGACSGCTGCGACCGTTGGSAGYTCCATCAGCGTCGCCGCRATMTGYGGCCACCGCTCGCGMAGTCCGACSAGAATGGTSCCGGCGCCSCCGCCGATRTCGATCACCGAACGAATYGCCGAGAGGTCCAACTCGCGGGCSAGATKTCGGCCGAARATCACCCCGCCYGGTGCSAGCATGCGGCTGAAGGCYGCCGCGGACTCAGGCCCTGCTTCGGAAAAGTCGTGCAGCGCGGCCGGCCGGTTCTGTCGCAACGAGTCCGCGGTCAAGAGGTCGGCTCCCCAGAGCTCGCGCAGGAGCGCATGATCGCCGCCGCGATAGTCGGGCTTCGACGCATCGAGGAAGGCGGACGCCTCGGCTCCGTTGCGAAATTGACCATCCCTAACTTCGAGGAGACCGATGCTGGCGAGCGCGTAGAGCAGCCGCGACAGACGATCGGGCTCGACTTYGAGCGCGGCCCCAAGGCTGTCGGCAGTCGCGGCACCGCCACCGAGCCGGGTGAAGACGCCAAGGTCCAGCCCGGCTCGAAGCGCCAGGGCGGACGGCACCGCTGCGATCAGCCTGTCGATCCGATCGGAATCCACCATGTCACCTCCCCTTCCGCGGCCCAGAACCGAACTTCGAAGCAGCTTCTAATGAGTTGGTCGCAGCCGCTTGGCGGCTCCTCCCACGGCATCGCGGAAGGCGGCATCGAAGTTTACGCCGGCGATCTCCCAGCTTGCATCTTTCGCGATGAGGGGTAGCCGCCAAATGGCATGCCAGCCCGGCTCGTCGGTTTCCCAATCAAGCCGACCGACCAAGATCGCATCGGCGCCCAATCTGGATTTCAGCGTCATCAACTTATCCGCCGGAATTGCATCAATGCTCCCGAGCGTAACCGCTGCCGCCGCCAGATCGGCTTCTTTCGCGAATATCACAGGCATCGAGAACCGTGCCGAGGCATCCTCAAAGCTCGCGCGCATGTCGGAACCGTGGGCGCCGTCCGCCGCGAGCATATAGCTCCGCGCCATATCGGTGACTACGAGGACGATTGCCAGCTTCGGGCGCGGGCCCAGCCAAGGCGTCTCACCCAGCGCCGCCATCGCATCGTCCATCCGCTTTCGGTCAAACTGGAACGTGAGGTCAAAGGGGCGGTCGTGTGTGCCTTGTTCGTCGTGGATGGGAATGCCGAACATGCGATCATGATAGGTATACGACCAAACCATGGCAGTGGCCTTGATCGCCAACGAAGCGAAGACCGGATTTTGCGCAATATCAGGATTTCCCGTCAGCTTTTGCGCCGCCAGTTCGAAGCCCTGTGTAACGGCGGGGATGCGTGTTTCCTCACGATCTCCAGTGACAATCACGCTTGAACGATAGAGCACATCGTCATCCGCCTGCGCCAGGCTCGAGAATGCGAACCACGCCACGAGCGTCAACGAGATGGCCTTCATGGACGCCTCCCAGCCCTCTTGAGTAACCGTATAAACGGTTACATATTGGATGGATGGAATCAACTGAATTTATCCGCACCTACCTCTCGCCGCTCGGCCGCATGCGCATGTTGGGCGGCGCGCCGGCACTTGACCTTGCGAACACTTTGCACTGGCGTGACGGGAGCGAGGTCGATTTCATTCCGACCTATCAAGATATGTTGGCCTTTTGCGCTCCGGCCCAGTTGCTGTCTGACGACGAGGGGCGTGCGCTGAAGCGCATGGCGCGACATCATGGCAGCGCAGCCGGCAAGGTGCATCTCGAGGTGCTGAAGCTGCGCGAAGCCCTCAAATCGTGGCTCGCTGTTTCGGCACGAAATCTGAACCATGGAATGGCGCCGAAGGCACTGGCCTTGCACCGCATCCAGGAAGCGATAACACGGGCGGGCGGCACTGCCGGCTTTGGCGACATTTTGAAGCTCGCATCCGATTCCGCGAATGAGGCTATTTACCTGCCGCTACGCCGGTCCGCGGCCGCTGCTGCCATGTTGGTGCTGTTTCCGCCGGCAAATGACATCCGGCAATGTGAGGCCGACCATTGCGGCGGCTTCTTCATAAATGACAGTCGCTCGAAACCGCGGCGCTGGTGCTCGATGGATGGTTGCGGCAATCGTGCCAAGGCAGCGCGCTATCGCCTGGCACACCGAAAATCCGTTGCGTAGCATCCGTCCAGGGCGCACGCTCTTCCACAGACGCCCGTGTGACTGTCACGGAACGTTCCTGAGCCTGACGATCAGCTTCTGACCGTCTCATGCAATGTGATACCAGCGCCCGCCGGCTTTTGGCGGGCTTTTTGTGCCGGGAAGCCTCACAGTCTCGGCCGATAAGGGAGGTGCCCACCATGGAAAAGATCATTCTCGACTGCGACCCTGGGCATGATGACGCCATCGCCATCCTGCTGGCGGCRGGCAATCCRAAGATCGATCTCCTCGGCATCACCACGGTTTCGGGCAACCACAATGTCGAGAACACCACGCGCAATGCGCTCTCSGTMTGCACCGCCTATGGCATCAAGGTGCCGGTGGCGAARGGCTCTCCMGGSCCGCTCMTCATCGACCAGGTGCTGGCCGTCGAGATCCACGGCGAGACCGGACTGGACGGCCCCGTGCTGCCGCCCGCCTCGTTCGACCTCGACAAGCGRCATGCCGTCGACTTCATCATCGACACSGTSATGGCGCATGAGCCGAAGACGGTGACGCTGGTGCCGGTCGGCCCCTACACCAACATCGCGCTCGCCGTGCGCAAGGATCCGCGCATCATCAGCCGGGTGAAGCGGGTGGTCGCGATGGGCGGCGCCTATACGCGCGGCAACATCACGCCGGGGGCGGAATTCAACGTCTATGGCGACCCGGAGGCCGCCGACGTGGTGTTCCGCGCCAATTGGGACGTCACCATGGTGGGGCTCGACCTCACCCACCAGGCGCTGGCCACCCCGGACCTGCAGGACAGGGTGCGCGCCATCGGCGGCCCGATGGCCAAGTTCATCCTCGATATCTGGGAGTTCATAGCCACCACGCATGGCGGCCTGCTGCAGATCGAATATCCCGCCATCCATGACGCCTGCTGCGTCGCGGCGATGATCGACCCAACCGTCTTCACCACCGAGAAGGYCGACATCCGCGTCGAGCTAGCCGGCCGGTGGACCAAGGGCATGACCGTCTGCAATTTCGAGAAAATGGGCGGCATGCACCATTTCGGCGGCACGGCGAGCGARCAGACCGACTTCCGCCACACCGTGGCGATGAAGCTCGACCATSCGAARTTCTGYGAYCTGATCGTRGATGCGCTGGAGCGGTTGGCCAGGCAGAAGGCGTGATTGAAGCGTTGTCCGAACGAGCCGGTCACAGCCGGTTCCCCTTGGACTTCATCAATTCCAACTGACCTTCGCTGGGGATGCCTCATGGCGTCGATCAGGTAGGCAGAAGCTTCATGCCGTGCAGTCAGCCCGGCAAATAACCGAACCTTTCCATTTGAGCATGGTGCTTGGATACGATCTGGTCTACCTGGCTCGGCGTCAGAACCTCGCGCCATTGATCGGTTTTGCCTGCGCGGAAGAAGCTCGCCGTGGCCGCTTCGGGCCGCTCCCGAAAACCGCCCTCCTTTTCCTCAGCCTGCAGTCTCTCGAATGACGACATGTCGAGCGCGCTGTCGAGTTCGGCGGCAGATGGATTCATCTTGAGATGACTGGCAAGTCCGGCGAAGGTCTTGGCTTGATCGGCAAGCATGTCTTCATATCGCATGACGTAGATTGCCGGATGCTGCGACCGGGTCCAGCTGTGCACATGCTCGCTCCAGGAGCCCCAGATTTCATACACCTGCTTTTCGCTGATCGTCGTGCGCATGCCTTCACAGGCCATGAAATCGATTGTCTCATCAATGGGCCTGCCGCGATGGTGCGACAATGAGATGACCACATCGAGCGGGTTCCTGACGATGTAAACGGCGCCCGCCGTCGCGGCGGGACTAATGACTGGCTGTCCCTCGTCCATCAGCAAGGCATTGTGCGTCTTGATAAAGGCGACGCCACCCGCCTCGTCAGCGAGCTTGACCTGCACTTTGGGACGCAGCGTCGGGATAAGCTCTACGTCTTCTTTGGTTATTTCTCGCCCGGCCAAGACGGAATAGCGCCATCTCCCGGCCTCGCCACTGGAGAAGCGCCCCATATTGTTGATCGACTGCGCACCAGCCTCGCCATGAAGAACCCTCAGCAGGCTGTGAAGGAAATGCCTCGTCCAGGTGTTGCCGGACTTCGGGTATGACGCCAGCCAAACTATTCCGGATTGATGGGACARACTGGCCTCCTTACCGCCTTGCCATCGCTGATAGCGTCTCCGGCATTTTTGCAACAGTTGTTAGAATTCTAATGTAGTAACATACGCGTGAGTTGAAACCTTAGCCGGTCCCGCTGCATGTGACGTTGCGGAATGAATTGGGCTTTGGGATTTAACATGCATCTGAAAAGATTACTGCTTCTGGGCGTCTCGTCCATAGCGTTGGCGGCCTTGGCGCCGGCGGCGCGCGCTGCCGATCTCGCCGATACCTCGCTTCCGGTTGCGGCTTCGTTGCCGCTGACGGTCTTCATCGAAGGCGGCGTGAACTGGGCGAACGGCGACCGTCTGTATCCGAACACGCCTCTCCCTGACTTCTTCTCTCCCTTCGCGGGAGCAGGCGGTGAAGTTGCGGCGGGTCTCGACTATCGCATCAACGAAGCCTGGCATGTCAGCGCAGCCTTCCGCTACGGCTGGAACAAGCGCAACAAGAATCACGACGCGACGGAGAGCGTCACCTTTGCGCGGCCGCCGGGAGACGGTACAAACGGCTCGAACGGCTCGATTGACGCCACAGGCGCCCGTGCAGGAACCGTCCATGTGCGCTCGTCGCATTTCGTTGCCGATTTCGCGGTGGGCCGCGACCTCGGCATCGGATCCGGACAGGCTCAGGTCAAGCTTGGGCTGCGCTACGCCGACCTGAGCGAGAAGATAAGCGGTCCAGGCGTTGCTTACACCGATTCCGGCTTGGGATCGCTGACTTCTACCGACAACGCATCTCTGAAGAGCCGCTTCCAGGGCCTCGGCCCACGTATCGCGGTCGAAGGCAGCATGCCGATATCGGGCCAGTGGGGCGTCGACTATGGCGCGGGCGCCGCGTACCTGTTCGCTCTCAAGCGCGACCGGACATTTGCGCTCGAAGACGGTGAGACGATCACCCAGTCCGACAAAAAGGGCGTGTTCAATCTCGATGCGTCATTGGCGTTGACATACAACTTCACGGAAACCACCAAGGTGGCGGTGGGATACCGAGCGGACGCGTATTTCGACGCCCTGCCTGGAATCGATTTCACGAAACCAGGCGGCGGGGCCGATACGACCCGTGTCTATCACGGAGCGTTCCTGAGACTGACGACCAGTTTCTGACCGTCTCACGCATTGTGAGGCAATGGCCCGCCGGCTTCCGGCGGGCTTTTTTGCGTAGAGACGTCGACTGACAAAGCCACACATGCCCACTGCCAGAAGGCTGTCGGCGCACCATCCTGAGCGCCGGCTGAGAACGATGTCTCGTCGTTAGGAGACGGATTGGCGGAGGTCAGTGCGCCACCCYGTCCGTTGCATGCAGCAGCCTCCAGGCCGAGCCGAGACGGCCATGGAACTGCGAGGCACAATGCTCCGCGGCCGCATCCTCAAGGCCATCATCGACCAGCGCCTCGATGCTTCGCCGCATCAAGGCAAGCTGCATCTGCCGGGCGTGTTCGAGGTCTGCCTCTCGCATGATTGCCGTGACGTGGTAGGCGACGACGGGTTGCCCGAGGCACGACAACAGAGCGCTGGCCTCGGCTGTTACAGCAGTAATCGCATCTTCGATTTTCATTCTGGCGATCCTCATCAAAATGATGCTGACGCCTCCCCGCAAGGCGACGGTGGTCCGTCGCTTCTTTTTTAAAATTCAAGCTGCCGCGCGCTCCCGAAAGCCTCGCGCCAGTCTAAAAATTACTGTCTTCTCCGGCTCCCCCAAGCAGCCTGGTTTGGCAGCCTCGTTTGGCCAAGAACAATATCCGCCAAATTTGATTCAAAGGCGAACGGATAGTTAACTGATGGTTAATGCCGGCGCTTGCCATCCCTCCCCGATCAAGATGTTTCGTCTCGACGTTTCCTGCCGCGCAATCGCCGCAAAGCTGCCCGATGGCTGCCTTGCCTGTTGATCGCCACGAAGAAAGGTTCTGTCATGCGGTTGGTCTGGACGGTCATGTTTGCACTTGCGAGCAGCGCGGCTTTCGCCGCCACGCCCGAGGACGATTATATCGCCGCGCGTGACAAGGCGATCGCGGCCATCGCGGCGATGGACAGCGCGAACACCCCGGTGGAAACGCTCGATGCGGCCAATGAAAAGGCCCGCGCCGATCTCGAAACGCGTCTCAACGCCCTGCTCGGCCCGTTCACGGTCAAGGATTTTCCGGCAACCGGCACGATCAACCTCGAAAGCCTCAGCTCCTCCGATGTCGGCTTCGGCATGCTGGACGGGCTGCGCCATGGCACCGAGGATGGCCCAAGCATCGTGGCCTCGACGCGCGGGCTGGTCGAGCGCTGGCTGCAGTCACGCGCCGCCGAGACGGACGCCGATCTCAAACTGCCCACCAGCTTCGACGCGGCGCTGAAGCTCGAYGCCTTCTACACCCAGGCCATCGGCAGCGACGCCGCCTTCACCGGCACGCTCGACTTTGCGCTGAAGACACCTGACGGCGCCGACATGGCGATCGCCCGGCTCGGCGGCTGGGCACAGGATGTCGGGCCTAACTACGACCAGGAGGTCGTCGTCACGGTCGTCAAGGGCAACAGCGTGCTGATCGCCGAAGCGCCCGCGACCCCGCCCATCCCCAAGATCGCAGCCTGCGACGCGGTGTGGACCGCCGCCGACGCCGCCGCCCAGAAACTGGCCAAGCAGGCGACCGACGACAGCGACGAAAACACATCCGACGCCGCCAATGCCGCCTGGACAAAAGGCGACAACGACTTCCGCGCCTGCCTGGGCAAGAGCCTGCCGGCGGATGCGGCCTTCCCGGCGCTGCAGGCGCAGGCGCAGGCGCTGGCGGATCACATGGCGGGGAAGTAAGGCCAATCCAGCTTGGGTTCCTCGCCCCCACGAAAGTGGGGGAGAGGTGGCTCGGCGAAGCCGAGACGGAGCGGGGGACGCCCTCCGCAAAGCCAGAGCCGGCCGAGAATTAGGCACAGCAATGCGTAGCTTTCAGAAGCAAGCTTCCAACCGTCAGCGCTGCCCCCTCTCCCACCGCTTCGCGGCCACCTCTCCCCCGCTTTGCGGGGGCGAGGAACCCAAGTCTTGAGATGCCGGCAGGACAGCGCCCTCTCTGCCCTGCCGGCTTTCGTCGCTCGGAAAGCCAAGCAATTGGCTTCCCGTCCGCTGCGCGGACCGCTCCTCAACCCCCACGAGGGGGGAGATCGGCAAATCGGAGTTGCCAGCGCAATTGAAAATGGTTGAAAGGAAGTCCTGCACGCGCCCCGGCGCGGCAGGCGGATGAACAGCGTGGGAAAATTGGAATGACGACCGACACAAAAGCGACGGAAACCAGGGCGTTCGAGGCTGACGTCTCGCGGCTGCTGCACATGATGGTGCACTCGGTCTATTCCGACAAGGACGTCTTCCTGCGCGAACTGATTTCCAACGCCGCCGACGCCTGCGAAAAGCTACGCTTCGAGGCCGTCAGCCGTCCCGAATTGCTGGGCGACGACCCCAAGCCGCGCATCTCGATTTCGGCTGACGCGGACAACAAGGAGATTACCGTCGAGGACAACGGTATCGGCATGAGCCGCGACGACATGGCCGAGGCACTGGGCACCATCGCTCGCTCGGGCACGCGCGCCTTCATCGAGCGCGTCGGCGCAGGCACAGAAGACACGCAGCTCATCGGTCAGTTCGGCGTCGGTTTCTATTCCGCCTTCATGGTCGCCGATCGCGTCGACGTCATCAGCCGGCAGGCGGGAAGCGAGGAGGCCTGGCGCTGGTCATCCGACGGCAAGGGTTCTTACGAGATCGCGCCCGCTCCGCTCGAAGCCGCTCCCAAGCGCGGCACTCGCGTCGTGCTGCATCTCATGGACGACGCCGTCTCCTACACCGGATCCTACCAGCTCGAGCAACTGGCCAAGTCGCAATCGGGCCATGTGCCGGTGCCGATCACGCTCATCGAAAAACCCGGCGCCGAGGCGCGCGACATCGCCGACGGCACGGCACTCTGGGTCCGCCCGAAGAGCGAGATCAAGCCTGAGGAATACACCGACTTCTACCGCGGCCTGTCGGGCCAGTATGACGAGCCCGCCGCCACCATCCATTTCCGCGCCGAGGGCCGGCAGGAATACTCCGTGCTCGCCTTCGTGCCGGGATCGCGCCCGTTCGATCTGTTCGACCAGGACCGCAAGGGCCGCATGAAGCTCTATGTGCGCCGGGTCTTCATCACCGACGAGGCCGACCTTCTGCCGCGTTATCTGCGCTTCGTGCGCGGCCTGGTCGATTCCGCCGACCTGCCGCTCAACGTCTCGCGCGAAATGATCCAGGAAAGCCCGCTGCTCGCCTCCATCCGCAAGGGCCTGACCAACCGCGTGCTCGGCGATCTCGTCAAGCTGGCCGAGAACGACACCGAGGCCTACGCGAAAATCTGGGAGAATTTCGGCGTCGTGCTCAAGGAAGGGCTCTACGAGGACCATGAGCGGCGCGAACAATTGCTGAAACTCGCCCGCTTCCACTCGACCACATCAGGCGAAGGCTGGCGCGGCCTTGCCGACTATGTCGCGGCGATGAAGGAAGGCCAGAAGGCGATCTTCTTCATCGCCGGCGACGACCGCGCCAGGCTCGAAGCCTCGCCTCAGCTCGAAGGTTTTAGGGCGCGCGGCATCGAGGTGCTGCTGCTCACCGACCCGGTCGACAGCTTCTGGGTGACGATGGCGCCGGACTTCGACGGCAAGCCGTTCAAATCGGTGACGCAGGGCGGGGCCGAGCTGTCCGACATTCCGCTGCTCGATGATGCAAAGACGCCGGACACACTGGCGACACCGGAAGTCGACAGCTTCCTGGCCTTCGTCAAATCCGCGCTTGGCGATGCCGTCTCGGACGTGAAGGCGTCCGACCGCCTGACCGAAAGCGCTGTCTGCCTGGTCGCCCCCGAACACGGCCCCGACCGGCAGTTCGAGCGGCTGATGAACGCCGCCGGCCGCCTCGACAAGGCGGCCAAGCCGATCCTCGAAATCAACCCGCGCCACGAACGCGTGCTGGCGCTCGCCGGCCTCGGCGAAGAGGACCAGGCCTTCAAGGACGACGCCGCCCACCTCCTCTACGACGAGGCGCGCGTGCTCGACGGCGACAAGCCGGCGGACGCCAGGGCGTTTTCGCAGCGTCTGGCCCGGCTGATCGCGCGCGGCATCTCGAAGGGCTGAGCTTCGCGGCCGGGCTTCAGTGCTGCGCCGCGGCGGCAGGCATGCGGTTGGGATGCCTGAGATGGGTTGGCGTGATGCCGGTCTGCTGGCGGAACACGCGGCTGAAATGGCCGGCATTGGTGAAGCCGCAGCGATAGGCGATGTCGCCGATCTGCAGGTCGCTGCCTTCGAGCAGCGACTTCGCATGATGCACCCTGAGCGCCAGGTAGGCCGCCATCGGGCCGATGCCGAGTTCTGTGCCGAAAAGCCGTTCGAGCTGGCGCCGCGAACAGTTCAGGCGGCTCGCGATCTCGCTGACCGRCAGCGTCTCCTGCAGGTTGCTCTCCATCAAAAGCAAGGCGCGCTTCACCGCGCGGCTCGACGCCGCTGGAAAAAGGTCGCCGACGGGCTGCACGTCGCGGCTGCTTCTGATGCGGTCGAGCACCAGGATTTTTGCCGCCTTTTCCGCCGCCTTCTGGCCGATGAACTGCGACACGAAATGGCCGGCGAGGTCGGCGGCGCCCGTGCCGCCGGCGCAGGTCGAACGGCCCCGGTCGACGGAAAACAGGCTGTCGGCATGGGCATTCACATCGGGGAACTGGTTGCGAAAATCCTTGATGTGGAACCAGCTGACGGCCGCGGCGTAGCCGTCGAGCAGGCCGTAGCGCGCCAGCACGAAACTTCCCGTACACAGCGCCGTCAGCGGCACGCCCTTCTCGGCAGCGCGCAACAGGAAGGCCTCCTTGTCGGAACTCAGGCTACGGTTGGTGTCGAGCAGGCCACCGACCACCACGACATTGTCGAAATCCTCTGGATTGCCGATCCCTTTGGTCGGCAGCAATTCGACGCCGCAGCTTGCCCGGATCGGCAGGCCGCGTTCGCCGACGATCTCCCAGTCGAATTCTATCCTGCGGCTGCGGTCGCCCTCATCGCCCGCCAGCCGCAGCGTGTCGATGAACAGCGACAGCGGCGACAAGGTGAAGTCGCGAACCAGGAGAAACGCAAACCGCCTTGCCATTGTGTGTCCGGAACCGCCCTCGGCCTGTGCTGGAACCTGTTATCACCGATGCGTATGGTTTGGCACAGCCACCAGGCCCCGCGCTTCTCAGGAGCGGCCGCTGATGTCGGAGATAAGATCGACGGCCTCGAGAAGAGGGTGTGCTCGTGTGAGCCAGCGATCTAGATCTGCGGTTCCGTCTTCGATCCTGGGCTACCTTGCCCCAGGCGTGGCTCCGTTCCGGCCAGCAGTCGCCGGATGTTGGCACGATGGCGCGCGATCACATAGAGGCCGCCGGCAATCACCAGCAGCCGGTAGGGCAGCGGTTGCTCCAGGACGCAGACGAGAACGATCGCGGTCAATGCCGCCAGCATCGAGCTCAGGGAAACAATCCTGAAAAGTGCCAGCACGGCGCAGAAAACCGCTGCCGCGCCCAGACCGATCGGCCAGGACAGCGCCAGGAGCACGCCGAGCCCCGTCGCGGCGGATTTGCCGCCGGTGAAATTCAACCAGACCGAACGGCCGTGCCCCAGCAACACAGCAAGTCCGGCCAGGCAGACGGCCCATGGTACAAAGCTTTGCAGGTCAAGCCCTGCCGGGGGCGTAAGGAACGGCAACGGGTAGAGCCAGCGGATAAAGACGATCGCCGCCACACCTTTCAACACATCGACCAGCAGCACCGCCAGGGCAGGCCCTTTTCCCAGCGTTCGCAACACGTTGGTTGCGCCGGTTGATCTGGAGCCATGCTCCCGGATATCGATGCCCGTGAGCAGTCTCCCCGCCAGATAGCCGGTCGGCACGGAGCCGAAGAGATAAGCGATCGCCAATCCAGCCACGCTCGCTATCCAGAAAACCATGGATTTACCCTGTTGCTGCAGACCAATCGCCACGACCTTATAGAGCCGCTGTCGGAAAAGGCAGAGTTGGTTTGGTAAGCCCAACTCCTTTCACTACGAAGTCCTTTCGCAGGCGAAAGCTCTGGCCTTTGGCTTCGTGCACGAATTCCCCACGACGAACATCGGACGCTGTTAAGCACCCAATCGTTCGTCCGTGTGGCGCTCAACTCGAGGAACGCTCCGGTCGTACATCGCCCAGGGAGTAGTTCATGCAAAGCCACCCGAATAATGCTCGCAAAGCCAGCACCCGCATAGGCGTTTCGTCGGGTATCTGGCCCCGACACGTCCAGAAGGGCCGGCGACGCCGGCCGTTTTAAGCACTGCTCCGCCCGGCAAGTTGAAATGCCCCGCATAGGCTAATGCTGAAACTTCCTGCCAGCATGGAAGGGCAAATTTAAGCGTTTCCTACTAGGCTCGATCGATGAGCTATTGTCCAGGAAAGCTATCCGGGTCGAATTGACCACAACAAGATTCAATCTTGGCCGCGTGAGCCGGGCCGTTTTTTCTTCCGCCAACTTGCCGGCGGCGATCGCTTTTGTCGTGCTTATGGTTTGCGCCGTCGTTGCCGACCAGCAAAACAGAATGGTCTCTGATCAACTGGCGCGCGCCGACGTGCTGGCCAAGGTCAACATCATTCGCGCCAAGCTCGAAGGCAATGTAAACGGCAATCTTCAGCTTGTTCAGGGCCTCGTCTCGACCATCGTGACGGAGCCCTATATGGGCCAGCAGAGATTCGCCGCGCTTGCCGGCAATCTGTTCGAGCAGAAATCGCAATTGCGCAACATTGCCGGCGCGCCCGACCTCGTCATCTCGCTGATGTACCCGATGAAAGGCAACGAGAAGGCGATCGGGCTCGATTACCGCAAGAACGAAGCGCAGCGCATGGCAGCGCTGCGGGCGCGCGACCAGCGGGTGCTGGTATTTGCCGGCCCGGTCGACCTTGCCCAGGGCGGGCGCGGCTTCATCGGCCGCATTCCAGTCTTTGTGCCGACTGCCGGCGGCGGCGACCGTTTCTGGGGCATCGTCTCGGCGGTGGTCGATGTCGACCGCCTCTACGCGGCGAGCGGGCTGACCGACCCGGATCTCGACATCGATGTCGCGCTCACAGGCAAGGATGCGCTCGGCGGCGGCGGCGAACGCTTTTTCGGCGGCGACCATGTCATCGCCGGAAATCCCGTATCGGCCGATGTGCAGCTGCCGTCAGGCTCCTGGCAGATTTCGGCCATCCCCAAGGGCGGCTGGCCGGCGGCTCCGAAGAACGAGTGGACCTTGCGGTCGCTTATGTTGCTCGCCGGCGCATTGGTGGTGCTGCCGATCATGGTGGCCGGCCGGCTATTCGGCGAAAGGCAGAAGAACTACGCCGAGTTGAGGCGCCTGTCAGGACGCCTGGAGCTGGCTCTTGAAGCCTCTGGTATCGGCGTTTGGGAACACGACCTCACCACCAATGAAATGGTGTGGGATGACCGCGTCAACGAGATCTACGGCAGGTCTGCCGACGGCAAGCCGCGCGGCTATGATGACTGGGCGCAGGCGATCCATCCAGAAGATCTCGGACGGGCAAGACAGGATTTTGATGCGGCCGCTGCCAGAAAAGGCCCCTACTCCTCGCAATACCGGCTCCTGCGCGCCGACGGCACCGTCCGCCATGTGCGCACGCGGGCAACCTACTTCCAGGACATCGGCGGCACGCCCAAGCTGATCGGCGCCGAATGGGACGTGACCAGCGACGTGCTGCTCAACGAAAACCTCATTCGCGAGCGCCAGTTGACGGAATCGAAGAACGCCGAGCTTAATCTCGCCAAGGCGCATATCGAGTATGCGGCGCTGCACGATTCGCTGACCGGCCTGCCCAATCGCCGCTACCTGGATGAGATGCTGGCCGAAAACGGCCAACCGAACCGGCGCACGGCACTGCTGCACCTGGACCTCGATCGCTTTAAGCAGATCAACGACACGCTCGGCCACGCCGCGGGCGATGCCATGCTGATGCATGCCTCCAGGGTCATCAAGGCCAATGCGGGCCGTGACGATTTCGTTGCGCGCATCGGCGGCGACGAGTTCGTCGTGGTGAGCCGTGGGCTTGACGACGACGGGCTCTCGGCACTTGCCGACCGCATCATCGAGGAGATGCGCCAGCCTGTCGATTATCGCGGACATCCCTGCCGTTTCGGGGTCAGCATCGGCATCGCCGCCAACAGCGGCGTCGACGTGAAGCAGTTGCTGGTCAACGCCGATCTCGCGCTCTATCGGGCGAAAAGCCGTGGCCGCAACCGTTACGAGTTCTTCAACGAAGACCTTCAGAGYGAGATCGTGCGGACCAAGCAGATCGCCGACGAGATTCTCGGCGGGCTGGAGCGGCACGAATTCGTCGCCTACTATCAGCCGCAGTTCGACGCGAGCACGCTTGAGATCGTCGGCGTCGAGGCGTTGTCGCGATGGAAGCATCCGCGACGGGGCATCCTGGCCCCCGACGCCTACCTCAAGGTGGCCGAAGAACTCAACGTCGTGGCGCTGATCGACCGCATCGTCCTCAAACACGCGCTGGAGAATTTCGAGCGTTGGTCGCGCAGTCATCTCAACATCCCGCGCGTGTCGGTCAACGTCTCGGCCAGGCGGCTGGAGGACAAGGACCTGATCGAGGGTCTGCGCAAGCTCGCCATCAAGGCGGGAACCGTGTCGTTCGAGCTGGTGGAGTCCATTTTCCTCGATGAGAACGACGATCTGGTCACCTGGAATATCGACCACATCAAGGAWCTCGGCATAGACATCGAGATCGACGATTTCGGCACCGGCCATGCCTCGATCGTCWSSCTGCTCAAGCTGCGGCCRCGKCGCCTSAARATCGACCGCCARCTGATCACGCCCATCACCGGCTCAATGGCGCAACGGCACCTGGTGGCGTCGATCATCGAGATCGGCAAATCCCTCGGCATCGAAGTGGTCGCCGAGGGCGTCGAGACGATGGAGCACGCGCGTATCCTCAAGGAGCTTGGCTGCGATATCTTGCAGGGCTACCTTTTTGGCCGCCCGATGGAGGCCAAGGCCTTCAAGGCCTTCGCCCAGTCGCGCAAATGGCTGGCCGCAGGCTAGTTGGCCCCTAGTCGATGGCGTTGCCCTTTGCCGCCGCCATGCCTGTTGCAGACCAATCGCCACATCGCTATATAGCCGCTGTCGGAAAAGGCAGAGTTGGTTCGGTAAGCCCAACTCCTCTCGGTAACGAGAGCTCTGGTCTTTGGCTTCGTGCACGAGATCCCCACGACGAACATCGGACGCTGTTGAGCGCCCAATCGTTCGTCCGTGTGGCTCTCAACTCGAGGAACGCTCCGGTCGAACACATCGACCAAGGAGCAGTTCATGCACAACCCGATTCCCCATGATGTCGTCATTGCCGGTGCCGGTCCTGTCGGCCTGTTTCTCGCTTGCGAGCTGCGTCTGGCAGGCCTCTGCGTGCTGGTGCTGGAGCAGGCCGAGAACCCCAGCTCGCCGCTGAAGCGGCTGCCCTTCGGCATGCGCGGCCTCAACGTGCCCACCATCGAGGCCTTCCACAGTCGCGGCCTGCTGGACGACATTGCGCCGCCCGCGCAGAATGGCTCGGGCGGCGGCAAATTGGCAGCCGCGCACTGGATGCAGCAGCCGCGCCGCCCGGGCGGCCATTTCGCCGGCATCCAGTTCCACCTCGACGCCGTCGACAGCTCGAAATGGCCCTATCGCCTGCCGAGCCCGGCGAACCCCGGCATGGCGGTCGAGATGGAGCATCTGGAAACCGCGCTTGCCGCGCGCGCGACCGCGATGGGCGTCGAGATCAGGCGTGGCCTCGCCGTCGACGGCTTCTCCCAGTCGGACGAAGGCGTGACCATCCGCGCCGGTGGCAAAACTTTTCACGCAAGCTGGCTCGTCGGTTGCGATGGCGGCCGCAGCGCGGTTCGCAAGCTCGGCGGCTTTGCCTTCACCGGCACCGATCCCGAGTTCACCGGCTATTCCGTCGAAGTCGAGATGATCGATCCGGACACACTCAGCCTCGGCCGCCACTATACGCCGACGGGCATGTATACCTACTCACGGCCAGGCACGATCGCGATGGTCGAGTTCGATGGGGCCGCTTTCCACCGGATGGAGCCGATCACGCTTGAGCATGTGCAGGCGGTGTTGCGCCGCGTGTCCGGCACGGACGTCACCTTGACCGCTCTCCACCTCGCCACGACCTGGACCGATCGCGCCTACCAGGCGACCGCCTACCGCAACAAGCGGGTGCTGCTTGCCGGCGACGCCGCGCACATCCATTCCCCGCTCGGCGGCCAGGGGCTCAATCTCGGGCTCGGCGACGCGATGAACCTCGGCTGGAAGCTTGCCGCCACCATCCGCGGCGACGCGCCGGCTGGCCTGCTCGACAGCTATTTCGATGAACGGCATCCGGTGGGGGCGCAGGTTCTCGACTGGTCGCGCGCCCAGGTCGCGCTGATGCGGCCGAGCCGCAGTTCGCGCGCGCTCGAAGCCATCATCCGCGATCTCATCGACACGCGCGACGGCGCGACCTATTTCGCCGAGCGCGTCTGGGGCGTTTCGCTGCGCTACGATCTTGGCGGCAGCCACCCACTGGTCGGCCGCAGCGCGCCCGATTTCGAACTGGCCGACGGGACGAGGCTCGGTGAACACTTGAGGAACGGGCAAGGCCTGCTGCTGGACTTCGACACCAGCCCTGCCCTTCAGGCGCTTGCCGGCCGCTGGAATGGGCGGATYACCTATGTCGCTTGCAACGCCGGGGGGCGGCTGGGCCTGAGCGCTGTGCTCGTGCGCCCGGATGGCTTTGTCGCCTGGGCTGCTGATGCCGAGCCTGACCTTGAGGGCGCTGCCCAGGCGGCGGCGCGATGGTTTGGCGAACCCGAATAGCTGCCTGCGCGTGCTAAAGGAACTGTTTGAGCCTGATTTCGGTTGTCTGCAGTGCGAACTGCCGTTCCACGAAGGCAGCTGATGAGCGAACATGAAACATGGCAGACAAGAAGCGTTCCCTGCGAAAGATCGTGAGCGGCATCGTCGCGGCAATTGCCACCGCTCCTGATCGCACATCCGAGCGCGACACCCCTAAAGCGTCAGTGGTCGCCGAATGGCCGCTGCCGCCATCGGCAACGCTTGGCTCCTCCATGCGCCTGAAAGGGATCGAACGTGAAGTTCGAGCCCGCCTGCCATGGGTGGTGAGGAAGTTTGCCAAGGCTGAGACGGGCCGCATCGTCTTGCGCATGTTGAAAACCGACGCGGATGCGTTCCAGGCAGCCTCTGCAACCATCTCCAGGGCACTCGAGGGGATCGAAACACTGCCAGTGCTTCCGCGTGAGGCAGAAGACATTCTAACCATCTCCGCCCGCGAGCGTCACAAATGGCTGAAGGACGGGCGTCTGAAGAGCGTCGGCACGCGCACCGTCAAGATGCGCGGGCGATCCAAGGCCGTCACCTTCCATGTCTTCGATCCACGCCACATCGAGGACATTCTCGATCGTGATTTGGCGAGCACCTGGCGGGAGGAGGATGCGCAGGAAGTGACCGAGAACAGGCGGCGCGGTGCCGGCAAGGCCGCGCTGACGCGGGCGGGAAAGCGGGAGCGCACAGCTCGCAGTCCCAGGAAAGCCGGGAAGGATGACGCTCCGCAGCCAAAGTTGGAAGGCTGGGATACGTTCGAGGCGGAAGGCCTGCTGCGCTAAAAAAGCGAGGCAGCTTGTCGGGAACAGCCCCGGTCGTTCGTCCTCTGTGTGCAAGCGCAAGACCTGGAAACCAACCCTTCGGAGCCTCCCATGATCCCCACCATCACCGCCTTTGAACGCTCGCCCGATGGCGGCAAGGGACTGGCGCGCGACACGCGCGTTCGCTGGGCGCTCGAAGAAGTCGGGCAGCCCTATGAGGTTCGTTTTGTTTCCTTCGCTGGGATGAAGGCGCCTGGCCATCTGGCCATCCAACCCTTCGGCCAGATCCCCACCTATGAGGAAGGATCTCTATGCCTGTTCGAGACCGGCTCGATCGTCTTTCATCTTGCCGAGCAGCATGCGGGCCTGCTGCCTCGGGAGCGCGATGCCCGSGCSCGCGCSATCACMTGGATGTTTGCCGCGCTCARCACSRTCGAGCCGCCGGTCCTCGATTTGACGACGGCCAGGATATTCGAAGCCGACAGATCCTGGGCTCAGCAGCGTCTGCCGCTGGTGAAAGACCGTGTTCGGGCAGTGCTGGACAAGCTCTCGGCCTATCTGGGCGCCGCAGAATGGCTCGATGGTGCATTCAGCGCGGGCGATCTGTTGATGGTATCGGTGCTGCTGCGCCTGAGAATGTCGGGCATTCTCGACGAATATCAAAACCTGGCCGCCTATGTGGCGCGCGGCGAAGCGCGGCCCGCTTATGCCAGGGCTTTCGCCGCGCAATTTGCGGTCAACGGCCCATCGTAAGGCCGCACCCTTCGGCGCGATCACAGCGGCCACGAGCGGACGTCAGGCGAAGGCGGCCGCAGCGGGCGGCGGGTCAGGATCGACAGCAGTCGGAACGGGAGCGTATGCGGCGTAGCTGACGCTCAAGCGCGCCTGCCCGTTCGAACGCGAGCAGAGTGTCGACTCCAGTTTGAACATTGTGGCGAGCGGCACCATCGCGTTGATGACGACTGCGCTGTCGCGAGCTTCCTGGTCCCCGATCCGGCCACGGCGGCCCTTCAACTCGCTGACGATGCCGCCGGCATAGTCTGCCGGCGTCACCACCTCGACCCTCATGATCGGCTCGAGCAGTTGCACGCCGAGATGCGGCGCGGCTTTGCGAAAGCAGGCGCGGCCCGCAACCTCGAAAGCCAGGGCCGAGGAGTCGGTCTCGTGCCAGGCGCCGTCCACCAGCGTCGCCTTGACGCCGATCATCGGAAAGCCCGCAAACGGCCCCTGCGACTGGATGCTGCGCAGCCCCTTTTCGACCCCCGCCACATAGTCGTTCGGGATCACACCGCCGGCGATCCTCGACGCGAACACCAAGTCCGGATTGTGCGCGTTCGGCTCGAACATGATCTTGACGCGGGCGAACTGACCCGCGCCGGCCAACAGCTTCTTGTGGGTGTAGTCCTGTTGATGGCTGCGGGTGATCGTCTCGCGATAGGCAATTTGCGGGGCGCCGACATTCACCGCAAGATTGAACTCGCGGCGGATGCGGTCGATGATGCTGTCGAGTTCAACTTCGCCCATGGCGGCGATGATCGTCTGACCCGATTCCTCGTCCCACTTGACGTCGAAGCAGGGATCCTCGTCCGCCAGCCTCGACAGGAGGATACGCAGCTGCCCCTCATCGGCCCTCGATTTCGCCTCGATCGCGAGTTGCAGCAAAGGCCATGGCGCGGCAGGTTTTTCCATGACGATAGGATCGCAGCTTGACCGTATGTCCGCAACGGGTCAGGTGCGTCAACGATCCAATATCAGCCGCGCGCTACGGTGCCGTTGCCTGCCGAAACCAATCAGCGGTCCTGCGACCAGGCCCCCAGGCCCGCCATATCGGTCAGGCGGATCGCGGCCAAGGTCTCGATTTCCCTGGAGATCGGCGTCTGCCGCATGCTCTGCGCCTCAGGCTCGCTTTTGGCGGTGGTGAAGCGGGCTTGGCCAATCATGGCTCGAACGGCGGTCAGCATGTGTGRTGTTCCTTAGCTTGTCCTGGGCTAAGAACTTGGCGAATGCATTTACGTTCCAAGGGCTGCTGACAAAACCGTTCGGTGCAATCCAATCCACTGGCGGTTACGATGAGCCACGCAGCCCTTATCCAACAACAGAAAGTGATGGTCGGGATCGAAACCGTTTTGGGCAAGCTGCGAGTGAAGCGCTACGGTGGTTGTCAACCGGAGCAGGTAAATGATTGGAATGAAGTGGAACGCAACGACAGCGACTGAGGCGACCAGCTCAAATAGCCCCAATGAAACTATCGCTGGAACCAGCAATTCTGGAAGCGCAACGCAGGAACCCGTTCGCATTGAACAGTTTTGGGACAGGAACCGATTGGT
>NZ_JBFUGJ010000018.1:0-42996 GCF_056402975.1 Mesorhizobium sp. P3_A9
CACATTTGCGGTTGTTGATGCAAGAAGGCCATGCTGGTGGTATCCTTCTAAGGCTTCGGATTGTTTGCGGGCGTGGCGCAAGCCAGCGGCCAATCAACTCTCCAAGCGATGGCGGACAAAGACGGCAGGGACCATGATGACGTCGGGTGTTACCCGGTCCTAAGGGCGGTCGCCTGCCGCCGGGACTGCTGGCTGTGATGGGCCGCAGTCCCGGCCGCCAAACTACCCGATCCTTCTCAAACAATCCTATGGCGAAGCAAGGAGCGGAGCGACGCGGCGCAGACCATAGGATCCATGCCGCGACTTCAAGGCGTTGCAGCGGTGCAGGCTTCTGCTCCGCTGCATTCCTTGGCTGATGTCGCGGCATGGATCCTCGGGTCGAGCCCGAGGATGAGGAAGGCGTTGGTGCTTGGCGCTATCGTCCAAATGCAAAACGGCCCGCTCTTCAGCGGGCCGTTCGTATTTGATATCGAGCCGATCAGTTGGCCGGAGCAGGAGCCGGTGCTGGCGCGGGTGCCGGAGCTGGCGCGGGGGCCGGTGCAGGCGCAGGCGCAGGCGCCGGTGCAGGCGCCGGAGCTGGTTCGGCTGGCTTGGCCGGTTCAGCTGGCTTCATCGGCTCTGCCGGCGCGGGCGCCGGGGCCGGTGTGCTGGCCGCTGGCGGCTCGGCGGGTGCCGGATGTTCGCCGCTTCTGCCGAAAACGTAATACGCGACAATCGCCAGGATAACAACGACCAGCGCGATCAGCCAAGGGCTCCCGCCACCGCCGCTTGGCCTGGGAGTGTCGTTTGATGGATTCGCCATAAAAGTGTCCTCCGTGGATGAAAATGATCAATCAACAGCCATCAACGCGCAACCGTTGAATGGGTTTCACGCTAGCGAAGGAAACCGCCGGAAACGCGGCGTTTTGGTCCCCCCACTGCCATCCGACTCAATTGACGGCGGTGACAGTATAGCCGGCTTTGCGGAAATCCTCGACCAGTCCCTGCGGACCGGGAAGGTGGAGCGCGCCGACCGCCATGAAGGCATTTCCTTTGGCCAGGATCGGCTCGGCATGATCGACCATCACCTTGTTGCGGCTGGTGATCATGGTTTCCTCGAAGGCCGCATAGCCGGCGGGATCGTTCTGCTCTTCGGGCATGGCGGCGCGGAACAGCGGCCAGAACATGCCGGTGTCGCCGCGCTGGTAGAGGATGATCATGGTCTCGTTGATGTCGTTGACCTTGTCGCCCAGCTTCAGAGTGTCGACCAGGCCCTTCATGTGAAAGGCGAGCGGCAGCGAGGCCATGGCGCGCAACTGGCTCTCGGCCGTTTCCAGACCTTCCACCGGCTTGCCGGCAGCTTTGGCACTCTCGGCGAGCTTGACGTCGAGCACTGGCGCTCCGCCGGACTGGCGGGCGAGTTCGCAAGCCGGAAGCGCCATCATCGCCGACAGCATCCATGGCTTCATCTTGGCGACCGTTGCCGGCGGGATGCCACGAGCGTCGAGTGCTGCATTCATCGCCGCCGCTTCGTCCGGGGTCAGCAAGGACGACAGCGTCGTGGAGTCGGTGAACATCATCAGGTCCGGCTCTTTCAGCATCGCCGTCATCATCTTCTGCTTGTCGAGCACATCGGTGGTTTCGATGATGAGGGTGCCGGCAGCGTCAAAGGCCTTCTGAGCTTCCGGCGTCAGCGTGGTGACGCGCGGGTCGGTCATGTGCATGGTGCCGAACAAATAGGATGGCTGTTCGCCCGGCTTTTCCAGCTTCCACAGCAGGCCCTTGCCATTGAGCGTGGCGGCGGCTTCCGCCTCGATCTTGCTGTAGGTGGCGGGATTGCTCTTCTGCAGGGCCGACAGCATGTCGGCGCCGGCGCAGGTCGGGACTTCCGCATGCGCCCTGCCGGCCGCGAACAACAGGACGGCAAGAAAGGACAGGAAAAACAGCACGTTGAGCGCGACAAGCAGCTTCAGCGACAGGGAAGCTGCACGATCGGCGATGGCGATGACACGTTTCATGATCCTATTCCTAGGACCGAAAAGCGGCAAAACGGTTAATTGGTACCGCGAAATTGAAGGCTTCACGCCCTCGGATGGGCCGATTCGTAGATTTCGAGCAGCCTTGCTGTGTCGACGCCGGTGTAGATCTGCGTCGTCGACAGGCTGGCGTGGCCAAGCAGTTCCTGGATGGTGCGCAAATCGCCGCCTCGGCCGAGCAAATGCGTGGCGAAGGAATGGCGTAGCGCGTGCGGCGTCGCGGTATCGGGCAGATTGAGCGCCGAGCGCAGCCTGGCCATGTCGCGCTGGATAATGGCCGGGTTGAGCGGGCCGCCGCGTGCGCCGCGAAACAACAGGCCTTTCGGATCGAGATGGTAGGGGCAAAGCCGGCGGTATGCGGCGATTGCCCTGAGCGCCACCGGCAGCACCGGCACCAGCCGCGTCTTGCCGCCCTTGCCGGTGACGCGCAGCACAGTGTCGGCCTCCGAGGCCAGATCGGCGCCGGCGAGACCAAGTGCTTCCGAGATGCGCAGGCCGGAGCCGTAAAGCAGCGTCAGCACGGCGGCATTGCGGGCGGCGATCCAGGGTTCTTCCGCCAATTGACCCTCGACGGAGACGACATGCTTGGCGTCGCTCGCGGTCAGCGGTTTTGGCAGCGATTTCGGCTGGCGCGGTGCGCGAAGTGCGGCGGCACCGGCAGCATTGGCGAGACCGCGCCGCTCGAGAAAACGCAACAGCGAGCGGATGCCGGCCAGACCTCGGCCGAGCGTGCGGGCGCCGGCGCCGGCGTTTCGCCGGGCGGCGAGGAAGCCGCGCAGATCGGCCGGGCGCAGATTGGCGATATCCGAAATGCCGGGCGAGCCGCCGCAATGGCCGGTGAGGAAATGCAGGAACTGGCGCGTGTCGCGCTCATACGCCTCGACCGTTTCCGGCGACAGCCGGCGCTCACGCGCCAGCATCTTCAGCCAGCTTTCGCGCGCCGCCTGGAGATCGGGTTTCGCCGGGATGAGGAATTCCTGCATGGCGGCATTTTCGGGTATTCGGGTTAGGAAGCGGTGAAGAGCCCGTCATTGAAATGACAAGGGGCGATCATTGAAATGACGCCGGGCTGGGGTTAGAGCAGGCCAAAGGATATTTCGCGATGAGCAAGCCGCAAAACCCTGTCCAGATGGCCGTGATCGGCGCCGCCCATGGCATCAAGGGCGAACTCAGGGTGAAAACCTTCACCGGCGAGCCGCTGGCGCTGGCCGACTATGGGCCGCTCTATGCCAGAGACGGCCGCGTCTTCCAGATCATCGATATCCGTCCCGCCAACACGGTTGTCGTGGTGCGCTTCAAAGGCATTGCTGACCGCAATGCCGCCGAGGCGCTCGCCGGTACGGAACTGTTCGTCGACCGGTCGATGCTGCCCGACGATGGCGAGGAGGATGAATTCTATCATGCCGACCTCGTTGGACTGGAGGTTCGGGACGATACGGGTGCCGCGCTCGGCAAGGTCGTCGCCGTGCATAATTTCGGCGGCGGCGACATTCTCGACGTGACGCTTGCCGGCCGCAAGGGCGTGCTGATCCCGTTCACCCAGGCCGCCGTGCCTCAAGTGTCGATCGCCGATGGCTTTGTCCGTGTCGACCCGGCGGCGGCCGGACTTATCGAGGACGAGGATGGCGATGCGCCGCGGGACGACAATTTCGACCCGAAGGGCAGGCCGCGCGGACCGCGCGACGCCGGGGGCAACCGTTGAGTTTCTCGGCTAGCGTGCTGACGCTCTATCCCGAGATGTTTCCGGGCGCGCTTGGCCTGTCGCTGGCGGGCCGCGCGCTCGAGGCCGGCACATGGTCGCTGGAAGCGATCCAGATCCGCGATTTCGCCACCGACAAGCACCGTACCGTCGACGACACGCCGGCCGGCGGCGGCGCCGGCATGGTGATGCGTGCGGATGTGCTGGCCAGGGCGATCGACCATGCCTCGCCGCCGGGTGACACGCGTCCGCGCCTGCTGATGAGCCCGCGTGGAAAACCGCTGACCCAGGCACGCGTGCGCGAGCTTGCCGCCGGGCCGGGCACCGTCATCCTGTGCGGCCGTTTCGAGGGCGTCGACCAGCGGCTGATCGAGGCGCGAGGGTTGGAGGAAGTCTCGATCGGCGATTTTATTCTCTCGGGGGGCGAGCCGGCAGCGCTGGTGCTGCTCGACGCGGTGGTTCGGCTTTTGCCTGGTGTCATGGGAAACGCCGTGTCCGGCGAGGAAGAGAGCTTTGAAAACGGCCTGCTCGAACATCCCCACTACACGCGGCCGCAGGAGTTCGAAGGCTGGGAGATCCCCGAGGTGCTGATTTCGGGCAATCACAAGAAGATCGCGGCATGGCGGCGGGAGCAGTCCGAGCGGCTGACTAGGGAGAGACGGCCGGACTTGTTGGAGAACGGCAAGACCGACAATGGCTGAGATCGCTCAAAGCTCGGCAAGTCTAAGATTCTTTGGCGACGATCTGGACCCTGCTGAGCTCACTAACCTCTTAGCTGGACAACCGACCTATGCGGTTCGGAAAGGGGACCTTCATACGTATCCCCCGAACCAACCACCTCGTGTAGCGCTGAAAGGACTCTGGAGGCTGTCGTCGGAATACGAAAAGCGCGATCAGCTCGATCGTCAGATCACGGACATCTTGAAAACGCTCACATCAGATCTCGCGGTCTGGGTCGATCTTGTGCGGCGGTTCAAGGTCGACATGTTTTGCGGTGTTTGGCTCGATGAGGGAAATCAAGGGCTGGCACTGATGCCACAGACGCTGCACCTGCTGGGCGAACGCGGTGTAAAGCTGGAGCTCGACATCTACTATGAGCCACCGACGGCAGATGCCGATGATGATGGTTCGGAGTGATCTGTCCTCAACCCTTGCTGAAATAGTAAAAAGCCAGAAAAAGACCAACCGCGATGACAAAGCCGCGCACCACGTTTTGCGGCACGCGTTTGGCGATCCACACGCCGGCATAGCCGCCGAGCGCCCCGCCCGGGATCATGACGATCGCCTGCGGCCAGGCGACGACGCCACCCGAGACGAAGACGGTGATCGCCACCGCGGCGATGACCACGGCCAGCATGTTCTTCAGCGCGTTCAGCCGGTGATAGTCGCCGGCCTGTGTCAGGCCGAGCGTCGCCAGCATCATCACGCCCATGCCGGCGCCGAAGAAGCCGCCATAGATGGCGGTGACGAACTGTGCCAGCGAACCGGCGAGCGAGCCGACCGCCGCTTCCTGCCCGGGCATTGGCGCTGGCTTCAGCCACGGCCCGGCGGCAAACAGGGCGGTTGCGGCCAACAACAGCCACGGCACCAGGACGCGAAAGGACGGGTTGTCGAGCGCCAGCAGGATCAGCGCGCCGGCCAGCGCGCCGATTGCCGAGATCAGGCAAAGAAGAAGGGCGCCGCGCCAGAAATGCCTGATGTCGTCCCAATAAGCCAATGTCGAGGTGATGTAGCCCGGGAATTGGGTAACAGACGAGGTGGCGTTGGCGACGATAGGCGGCACGCCGACCAGTGTCATGGCGCCGAAAGTGATGAAGGTGCCGCCGCCGGCGACCGCGTTGGCGGCGCCGGACAGAAAGCCTGCCAGGAAAAGCAGGATGGCGTCGAAGACAGACATGAAATGCCGCCGTGGAAAACTGTGTTATGTCAGGCTTAGAAAGCCCCAGGCAGCGGCGCAACCCGGCACGAAGCGAATACGATGGTGCCATGCCGGCAAAAAAGACTCGGTGTGAGGCGTGACAAAGCGCTGAAATAGCTGTATGTGCCCGCCCGTACCGGACAGAAGAATCTGCCGGACCCGTCAACAATGACGGTGTAGTCGCCCCTGTCCGATGCCTTGGAGACAAAGCTGTCTCAGAGACAAAGGACATAGCCGAGCGGTCWWWGGAACTGCAAGGCGAGYGTMGGRCGCTCTGACTGTCGGAAGAACAAGAAGTGGACTATTGAGATGGATATCATCCGTCAGCTCGAGGCCGAGCAGGCCGCCAAGATCGAAGCCAAGCGCAAGCTTCCCGAATTCCAGCCCGGCGACACCGTGCGCGTCCAGGTCCGCGTGACCGAAGGCACCCGCACCCGCGTCCAGGCCTATGAGGGCGTCGTCATCGCCCGTGCCGGTTCCGGCTTCCAGGAAAATTTCACCGTCCGCAAGATCTCCTACGGCGAAGGCGTCGAGCGCGTGTTCCCGGTCTACTCGCCGATGGTCGAAGGCGTCGAGATCGTGCGTCGCGGCAAGGTGCGTCGCGCCAAGCTCTATTACCTGCGCGATCGTCGCGGCAAGTCGGCCCGTATTTCGGAAAACACGGGCGTGCGCGCCCGCAAGCTCAACGATGAGGAGCGTGACGCGCTGAACGCCGAGAAGGCCCGCATCGAGGCCGAGAAGGTCGCCGCTGCCCAGGCGCTCGCCGCCGAAACGGCCGCCAAGGAAGCCGCCGAGAAGAAGGCCGCCGCCGAGGCTGAGGCTGCCAAGGCCGCTGAAGCGACCCCGGCCGAATAAGATTTCGGCAATCCCATTCAAAAAGGCGGCTTCGGCCGCCTTTTTTCGTTTCACCAGACTGTGAACGCTTTCAGCTCCGGAAACTGGATCAGGGTGTTGACGGCATATTATATTGTGTACTAAATAATCGTGCACAAGATAATTGGAGATTTGATATGGCACTCTACACCACACAGGCTCACGTCACCGGCGGCCGCGCCGGCCATGGCGAGACCAGCGACGGTCTGCTCAAGGTCGATCTGGCGATGCCCAAGGAACTCGGCGGGCCGGGTGGCGCCACCAATCCCGAGCAGCTTTTCGCCATCGGCTACGCCGCCTGCTTCGAAAGCGCCATCCGCTTCGTCGCGCGCAAACAGAAGCTGCCGCTGACGGATGCCGGGGTAACCTCGACCGTCAGCCTGCTTCCCAATGGCGAAGGCTTCAAGCTCGGCGTCGCGCTCGCGGCGGAAACGAAAGGCCTTGATCAGGCGGCGGCGGAAGCGCTTGTATCGGAGGCACACMAGATCTGCCCCTATTCCAACGCCATCAGGGGCAATGTCGAGGTGGCGCTTTCGGTAAAGGCGGCATGACGGAAAAGACCACAAAGAGCACCAGCGACGTTCCGGCGGAGGCCGCCGGGACGATCCGGGTCCCGCGGCTCGACCAGCAGCTCTGCTTCGCGCTCTATTCGGCGAGCGGRCTGATGACGAAGCTCTACCGGCCKCTGCTCGAKCCGCTYGGCCTGACCTATCCGCAATATCTGGCCATGCTGGYACTATGGGAGCACGCGCCGAGCACGGTGGGCACGCTTGGCCAGGCGCTTGGCCTGGATTCCGCGACGCTGACGCCGCTGCTCAAGCGGATGGAGGCAGGCGGCCTCGTTACCCGCCGCCGCGATGCCGCCGACGAACGCCGGGTGCTGGTCGAGCCGACCGCCAAGGGCCAGGCGCTGCGCGCTCACATGAAGGATGTGTCATCGGGACTTGCCTGCAGCGTGCCGCTGGAGCCGGGCGAAGTGAAGGCCCTGCACGCGACACTCACCCATCTTGTCGCCAGGATGCGCAACGCCGTAACGGAAGACGCATCGGCGGATGCTGAAGCGTTGGTTTCTGGCTCGACATAACCAGATCATCCCGAAATCCCTGAATTGAGGGCATCCGAATCCCTTTTCGCGCGGGCTGACGCAGCGGACCGTCTTGCATGACGCATGCGGAAAGCTAAAGTCGGCGCCGGATTTTCCTGTAAGCCCATCCGGGCGCTTTCAATTTTCGGGAGTGTGTCATGACCAAGTCGAAACTGCTGCTGGCCGGCCTGCTTGCCCTCGTGCTTGCGCCCGTCGCCGCATGGGCGGCCGATGCGCTACCCGATCTCGCCGGCAAAAAGGTGGTGGTGGTGACCGAAAACGCCTATCCGCCGCTGCAGTTCATCGATCCCAAGACGGGAAAACAGATCGGCTGGGAATATGACGCGATGAACGAGATCGCCAAGCGGCTGAACTTCAAGGTCGAGTACCAGAACACCTCCTGGGACGCGATGATCCAGGCGGTTTCCGACAACCAGTACAACATCGGCATGACCGGCATCACCATCAAGGACGACCGCAAGGAGAAGGTCGATTTCTCCGACCCCTATATGCGCTCGGAGCAATTCATGCTGGTGCGCGGCGACGAAAGCCGCTTCACCGACGCCAAGACTTTTGGTGCCTTCAAGGACGGGCTGATCGGCGCGCAGGCCGGTACCACGCCGTTCTACACCGCCGTCTACAGCGTGCTCGACGGCAATGAGCAGAACCCGCGCATCAAGCTGTTCGAGACCTTCGGCGCCACGGTGCAGGCATTGAAGTCCGGCGATGTCGACGTCGTGCTGACCGACGGCACCGCCGGCAAGGGCTATGTCGATGCTTCCGAGGGCAAGCTGAAGCTGATCGGCGGACCGCTCGGCACCGAGGATTTTGGCTTYATCTTCCCGAAGGGMTCGGACCTGGTGAAGCCGGTCAACGCCGCAATCGCCGCGCTGAAGGCGGATGGGACGCTGGATGCGCTGAACAAGAAGTGGTTTCTTGATTACAAGATGGGGCAGTGAGCCATCTTGGTGGGGTCTCGGTTGATAGCGCGCTGACATTGCGCCTAGGCACCCCCCTCTGTCCTGCCGGACATCTCCCCCGCAAGTGGGGAGATCGGCTGTTTCTTCCGCTTTCGCCAATCACCACCGTTGCAAGAAGAGTGCCGTCGACAAAGCCGCCGATCTCCCCCCCTGCGGGGGAGWTGGCCGGCAGGCCAGAGGGGGGTGCCTTGGCGCGATCCTTTTGATGCCCGCCTCCTCCCCCAAATCTGACTTCCCATGGTGGCTTGCCGTTGCCGCAGCGCTTGCACTGGTCGCGGCACTGTCGATCGCCACCAGCAACCTCTATGCCCAGGTCTTCGCCACTGTCGCCAAGGGTATCGGCGTCACCGTCTTCGTCACCGTGGTGGCCTTCGCGCTGGCGTCGATCATCGGTCTCGGCATTGCGCTGATGGGCCTCTCCGGTTCGCCCTGGCTGCGCCAGATCGCCCGCTTCTATGTCGAGATCATCCGYGGCGTGCCGATCCTGGTGCTGCTGTTCTGGATCGCCTTTGCCGGYGCGCCGGCCTTCGTCGCGGCSTGGAACGCGCTGACCGCGCCGCTGCAAAGCGCCGGCTATCTCGGTGAATTGCTGGTGCGCGACGTGTCGCTGTTGTGGCGWGCCATCATGGCGCTGACCATCGGCTAYTCSGCCTTCATCTCRGAGGTTTTYCGGGCCGGYATCCAGGCGGTCGAGAAGGGCCAGATCGAGGCGGCCAAGGCGCTCGGCCTCAGCCGCGCGCAGCGCTTCCGGCTGATCGTGTTTCCGCAGGCGATCCGCACCATCCTGCCGCCGCTCGGCAATGATTTCGTCGCTTTGGTCAAGGATTCCTCGCTGGTCTCGGTGCTCGGCGTCGCCGACATCACSCAGATGGGCAAGGTCTAYGCCGCCGGCTCGTTCCGCTTCTTCGAGACCTATTCGATMACMGCCTATATCTATCTCATCCTGACCGTCAGCCTGTCGCTGGCCTTGCGGGCGCTGGAACGGCGGCTGCGAAACCAGCATCAGGAATAGTTTTCCGGCGAAGACGGCGCTACGATCCCCGGCATATCTGTTGAGGAGGTCTCATGATCGTCGACAAGGCCAATGCGGCGCTGGATTCCGTCTACGGCGCCGATACGCCGGAAACGCTGGCGCAAGCCTATGCCGCATGGGCCGCGACCTATGACAGCGAGACCGCCTCGCTCGGCTATTTGCTGCCGTTCCTGATCACCGCCTGGGTGGCGCGCTACGTGCCGGCTGGCGATGGACCATTGCTCGATGCCGGCTGCGGCACCGGCCTTTCGGGGCCGTCGCTGAAGGCGCTGGGTTACGGCGACATTGCCGGGCTCGATCTCTCGGACGACATGCTGAAGATCGCCGGCAGCCGCAACGCCTATAGCGAGCTGAAACAGGCGATGCTGGGCGGGCCATTGCCATGGCCGGACGGCCATTTCCGCGCCTTCTTCTCGACCGGCGTCTTCACCATCAGCCACGCGCCGGCGTCGGGCCTGCATGAACTGGTGCGCATCACCGGGAAAGGCGGCCACGCCATCTTCACCGTGCGCGACCAGGTTTTTGAGAGCGGCGGCTTTCAGGCGGTGTTCGATGAACTGGAGCAGGCGAAGAAATGGCGTCTGGTCGAGCAAAGCCCGTGGTTTCGCTGCTATGCGATCGCAGAGCCTGATGCACTGGTGAAGACGTTTGTGTTTGAAGTGGTTTGAGCCGGTAAGCTTGGCGCTGGTTCCTCGCCCCCGTGAAGCGGGGGAGAGGTGGCCCGGCGAAGCCGGGACGGAGAGGGGGACGACCTACGCGAAGCCAGAACCCAGTGAAAGACGAAGCGCGAGACGGGCCAGGATCGAAGGTATCGGGAGCCAACAAATTCCAGACGCCGCGCAGGCCCCTCTCCGTCCCGGCTTCGCCGGGCCACCTCTCCCCACTTCGTGGGGCGAGGAACTCAAGTCCGGCCTCACACGCCGCAATTGCCGAAAAGCCAAAACATTGGTATGAGCCACGCCATGGAAGAGCTTTTTGGCGATCCGGCTTACAAGGGTTTCGTGCTGCAGGACAGAAAACGCCTGCCGTCGCGCTTTTCCGCGCGCGTCAGCGGTGCGCTGACCAGCCGACTTAGCTAGGCCGACCTGTCCAGGTCGTTGGCCGGCCCGCGATTGCCGGCTTCTGCTCTTTCCCATTCTCATATCGACGGATTTACGCACATGAGCGCACCGCGCACCCTCTACGACAAGATTTTCGAAGACCACGTCGTCGACCGCCAGGACGACGGAACCTGCCTGCTCTACATCGACCGCCACCTCGTCCATGAAGTGACCAGCCCGCAGGCCTTCGAAGGCCTGCGCCTGAGCGGCCGCAAAGTCCGGCATCCGGAAAAGACGCTGGCCGTGGTCGATCACAATGTCTCGACATCGCCCGAGCGCAAGTTCGGCATCAAGAACGAGGAAAGCCGCATCCAGGTCGAGGCGCTGGCCAAGAACGCCAAGGATTTCGGCGTCGAATATTATTCCGAGAACGATATCCGCCAGGGCATCGTCCACATCATCGGCCCGGAGCAGGGCTTTACGCTGCCCGGCATGACCATCGTCTGCGGCGACAGCCACACCTCGACCCACGGTGCTTTCGGCGCGCTGGCGCATGGCATCGGCACCTCCGAAGTCGAGCATGTGCTGGCGACGCAAACGCTGATCCAGCGCAAGGCCAAGAACATGCTGGTGCGCGTCGACGGCCAGTTGCCGGAAGGCGTCACCGCCAAGGATATCATCCTCGCCATCATCGGCGAGATCGGCACTGCCGGCGGTACCGGCTATGTCATCGAGTATGCCGGCGAGGCGATCCGTGCGCTGTCGATGGAAGGCCGCATGACGATCTGCAACATGTCGATCGAGGGCGGCGCGCGCGCCGGCCTGATCGCCGCCGACGAGACCACCTTCGCCTATGTCAAGGACAAGCCGCGCGCGCCGAAGGGCGCGGCCTGGGATGCGGCGCTCGAATACTGGAAGACGCTGCAGTCCGACGAAGGCGCGCATTTCGACAAGGTGATCGTGCTCGACGCGGCGAAACTGCCGCCGATCGTCTCCTGGGGCTCCTCGCCCGAGGATGTCGTCTCCGTGCAAGGCATCGTGCCCAACCCGGACGACATCACCGACGAGAACAAGCGCACCTCCAAGCAGCGCGCGCTCGACTATATGGGCCTGACGCCAGGCACGAAGATCACCGATATCGCGCTCGACCGCGTCTTCATCGGCTCCTGCACCAATGGCCRCATCGAGGATCTGCGCGCCGCCGCCAAGGTGATCGAGGGCAAGACCGTCAATCCGCGCGTCAACGCCATGATCGTGCCGGGCTCGGGCCTGGTCAAGGAACAGGCTGAAGCCGAGGGCCTCGACAAGATCTTCCTCGCCGCCGGTTTCGACTGGCGCGAGCCTGGCTGCTCGATGTGTCTGGCCATGAACGACGACCGGCTGAAGCCGCATGAACGCTGCGCCTCGACCTCGAACCGCAATTTCGAGGGACGGCAAGGCTTCAAGGGCCGGACCCATCTGGTGTCGCCGGCGATGGCGGCTGCTGCGGCAATCGCCGGCCACTTCGTCGACATCCGCGACTGGAAATAACGTCGCGTCTACACGGTTTATTGATTGCCAGACCCCGGATTGCTGTGCGCTTCCGGGGTCTTTTTCGTCCGTGCGGCCGACATATTCGCCGGAGCTTAACCGCTTGTTTGGGCTTGCGCTCTAAGCTCGTCCCTGACGTCAAGCGAGGGGAAGTCACCGTCCTTTGGACACCGGTCTGTTCATAGCGCTGCTCAATCCGACGATCGCGCTGGCCCTCGGCGCGGCCTTCTTCGTGCTGTGGACCTATCAGCGCCACCGGCCCTACCTAGCGGTGCTGGCGCTCAGCTACTGTCTTTCGGCGCCCGGCTTTCTGTTCCAGTATTTCACCTTGCCGCTTGGCATGGCGCTGACCAAGCTGGTGTCGAACATCTGCTTCACCATCGCCGGCTGTTGCCTGTCGGGCGCCATCGTCGCCCGCTACGGCCGCAAGGTGCCCTATTTGGCGATCGGCATCCTCGGTGGCGGCGGGCTGGCGTCGCTGTGCTGGTTCCTGTTCGTCGCGCCGGATCTCACCTGGCGTATCCTGGCGATGAATTTTGCTTTCGGCGGCATCAGCCTTCTGGTCGCCGCCGAATTGCGTCCAGTGCGCAACAACGGCCCGACCGAGAAGATCCTGTTCGTGCTGTCGCTGCTGTCGGGCCTCAACTTCTTCGTGCGCACGCTTGTCGTCGTCATCGCCCACGGCCCCTTCACCAGCTATGACGGGTTCTACGGCTCCTCCTACTGGACGACGGCGCTGCTGTCGCATGCGCTGCTGTCGCTGCTGATCGCGCTTTGCCTGTTCACCGCCGCGGCTCTCGACGTCATGAAGGCGCTGAAGGCCGAGACGCACACCGATCCGCTGTCGGGCCTGCTCAACCGGCGCGGCTTCGAGGAGCGCGCGGCCCAGCTGCTGCAACACTGCGCGATGGCCAGGTTCCCGGTGGCGCTGGTGCTGGCCGACCTCGATCATTTCAAGGCGCTCAACGATGTGCACGGCCATGCCGCCGGTGACCGGGTGATCGCCGATTTCGCCGCCAAGCTGCGCGCGGCCACAGGCGCGCGCGGGGCTGCCGGGCGCATCGGCGGCGAGGAGTTCGCCGTGCTCCTGCCGTTGAGCGATCTGGCGGCCGCGCGGCTGTTCGCCGAGGCTGTACGCACGCTCTACTCGGCAGGCGGCGTCGACGGGCTGCCCCCCGGCACCAAGGTCACCGCCAGTTTCGGCGTSGCSGCCCGCASCGGCGACGARGSGCTGGAGCCSYTGATGCGYCGTGCCGACGAGGCGCTCTACAARGCCAAGAAAAAYGGCCGCGACAGCGTGCGCCTGTCCTACGARCGGCCSGAAAYGGTGTTCGTGCCGGAGCCGTCCAAGACCGGCTGACGCCGCACGTCCCAGCCTGACGTTAACGTCTTTTTCGCCCGTCGATGCTTAGCTGAGGCACGGGTGCGAAAGAGATGAGCGGCGCGAACTTCATCCTGTTGATCAATCTGTCGGTTGCCGGCCTGCTGGCGGCATCCTTCATGGCGGTCGCGTTCCACGATGTCGGCCGCGCCCCGGCGCGCCGGTTTGCCTTTGGCTATGTCCTGGGCATGGCCTATTCGGCGATCGAATTCAGTATTCCCGCCTTCACCGATGCCCGCATCCCGGTGGTCACCGCCTTCGCTGTCTTCCTTGGCGCTACCATGGCCTTCAATGCCGGACTGGCCCGAAAATACGGCGTTGCGCCGCCATGGCCGCCGATGCTGTTCTTCCTGGTCGCCGCCACCATTGCCGTCTATTTCGTCCAGGACCTGCCGCGCCAGTCGCTGGCCCGCATGATGGCCTACCAGCTTCCCTATGCCGTCATGCAATTCGTCGGCCTGGCCATCGTCTGGTCGTCCAGGCAAGGGCGAGGCCGGCTCGATCGCATCCTCATGGCGGTGCTCGCCGCCAGCGCCGTGCAGTTCGCGTCAAAGCCGTTCATCGCCCATGCGCTCGGTGGCTGGGGCGCCAATCCGCAGGCCTATCTGCAAAGCAACTACGCGCTGGTATCGCAATCGCTCGGCACCGTCTTTGCCCTGGCGCTGGCGCTGCTGATACTGGCCATCCTGGTTCGTGAGGTGCTTGCCGAAGTGACGTCGAGGTCGGAGACCGACACGCTGTCAGGACTGCTCAATCGTGGTGCCTTCACGCGTCAGGCCGAGCAGGCCTTGCTCGGCGCCGTGCGGCAAGGCGTTCCGGTCACGCTGGTCATCGCCGATCTCGACCATTTCAAAGGCATCAACGACAATTTCGGCCATGCCTCCGGCGACCGGGTGATCGAGACCTTCGCCGGTTTCCTGCGCGAGGCCGCCGCCGGCCACCATGTCGCGGGCCGTATCGGYGGCGAGGAATTCGCCATCATCCTGCCGGGAACCAACCTTGCCGGCGCCCGGCTGTTCGCCGAGGGCACGCGCAGCGCGTTCGGCACGCTGCCCATCGACGGGCTGCCTGCGGACATCAGCTGCACGGCGAGTTTCGGGGTCGCCGAACTTCATCCCAGCGAAACCATTGCCGATCTCATGCGGCGCGCGGACGAGGCGCTTTATCTGGCGAAGAATGCCGGGCGCGACTGCGTACGTGTCTCGGCCGGGCCGGGGGGCGAATGGTCGTCCAACGCGGTCGTCATGAGCTCCAGATCAGGATGATCTCCGGACAAACGGGAACCCGTTTGTCCGAGAAAACCGCTTCCCACTTTTCCTGGAATTGCTCTAGCGGCAAGGGCTGAGTTCGGGCATTTCGCCGTCGGACAGCCCGTACATGTAGCTGCGGCCTTTGACGAAGACCGGCGGCCGGTAGCAATCGCTGTAGCCCGAAATCTCGTCGGATTCGTTCTGGTAGATCACCTTGGGCTGACCGGCGCTGGTGTAGTCGGACAGCTGCTTGGCCAGCTTGCCTTCGCCCACGATGATGCGCTTGTAGCCGGCGGCGCTGTCGATGACGAGATTGCCGAAGGAATCGGCGTAGACGCGATCCTGATGGCGCGCGCCGGCAAGTGCGGGTGCAGCCAGCCCGGCGACTGCGGCCGCCACAATGAGCGCCGCTAGGCGCGATTTGCCAGAGTTCGAACGCATGGTGTCTTCCTTTTCGAGGAGCCTCCTCGAATCAGAAATTAACCTTTTATTAACCTTTGTTAAGAGGCTGGCGCGTTGTGCGGCGATGTCTCGTCAAACATGGTTAATTTCCGACTGGGGGGAAAACCCGATGGCCATCATTCGGCCATGCTTGGCCGCACCATCGTGGCTGGCTCCGAATGCGACAGCGGTGGGTGCCCTTGATCTAGGCAAAGCATCGCGGCTAGCTTGTCGCATGGGAGGACAGCATATGGCGTTACGCCGGACGGTTTGGGTGTCCGTTTTCCCGTTGCTCGTCATCGTAGCGGCCTGTGTGCCGCAGGATGGCGGGCCGAAGGCGGCCAATACCGTCTCGCCCGCGCCGGCTCAGCAGTCGATAGCAGCCGCGGCGCCCCCGGCATCCGCGCCTCCAGCACCGGCAACCAAGATCACCACCGATCTCACCGCGCCGCGGTCCACTGTGGGTACAGCGACCTATGGATGCGGCAATGGCAGTGCCATCACCATTCAGAATCTCGGCTCGTCGTTGCGTGTGATCGAGCCGAATGGCACGACCGAAGAGTTTTTGGCGTYGCCCGCCAACCAGTCCAGCCGCTACCAGGAGGCCGCGACGCATAACGCAATCGTGATCGACGGGCGTGAGGCGCTGGTGATGAAGAGGGGCTCGACGCCGCAGACCTGCAAGCGGTAGTTCGAATCCTGACACAGCCGAGCTCTGGACCACATATGCTGCACTGCAGCGATATAGAGCCGGCTGCAGGCCATCAGCCCCTAATCGATTGAAGCCGGAACCTGCCTTTTTGTCAGACTAAATGACGTTTCCAAAACGATTTTCTGGCTTTGACGCGGTGCAAAAAGAGCATTAGAAACCGGCTGTCCGAAGTCGCAACCGGAAGCGGCAATGCCGCATTTTCACCTGCGGCTCCAGAGACGCCGAACCTGGGGGAGCCATGAGCAAATCACCAGCCACCCGCGAATTCGCCAGACGTGAACGGCCGCTCTCGCCGCATCTGACSRTCTAYCGGCCGCCGATMACSATGACGATGTCGATCATCCATCGCATCACCGGCGGGGCGCTYTATKTCGGCACGCTKCTGGTCGCCGTCTGGCTGATGGCGGCGGCAAGCTCGCAAGGCGTCTTCGACTGGGTCAACTGGGCTTTCGGCACCTGGCTCGGCCGGCTCATCCTGTTCGGGTACACCTGGGCGCTGATGCACCACATGCTGGGCGGCGTCCGCCACTTCATCTGGGACACCGGTGCCGGGCTCGAGAAGCACACTGCATCGAAGATCGCCTGGGCGACGCTTGCCGGGTCGATTGTGCTGACGCTGCTGATCTGGGTCGCCGGCTATATGGCGCGGGGAGCCTCGTGATGAGCAGCAACAAAAGCAACGATATGCGCACGCCGATGGCCAAGGTGCGCGGCCTCGGCTCGTCGCATGAGGGTACACAGCATTTCTGGCGCCAGCGGCTGACGGCGCTCGCCAACATTCCGCTGACGCTGTTCTTCGTCGGGTTCCTGATCGCACTCAATGGTGCCGGTTATGCGGAGGTGCGGGCCGCGCTCGCCAATCCGTTCGTGGCGCTGGTGATGATGCTTTTCCTGATCTCCGGGCTCTACCATATGCGGCTCGGCATGCAGGTGATCATCGAGGATTATATAACCGGCGAAGGCCTGAAGCTGGCGACGATAGCGCTGAACACATTTTTCACCATAGCGGTTGGCGTCGCCTCGATCTTCGCCCTGCTTAAACTTGCATTCGGAGGCTGATTTGGCCAAGGACGCGAAATCAGCCAACACGGCAGGCCACACTTTTGTCGACCACAAATTCGACGTGGTGGTCGTCGGCGCCGGCGGCGCGGGTCTGCGCGCCACGCTTGGCATGGCCGAACAGGGCCTGCGCACCGCCTGCATCACCAAGGTGTTCCCGACCCGCTCGCATACGGTGGCCGCGCAAGGTGGCATTGCCGCCTCGCTGTCCAATATGGGCCCCGATTCCTGGCAGTGGCACATGTACGACACCGTCAAGGGCTCGGACTGGCTGGGCGATGTCGACGCCATGGAATATCTGGTGCGCGAAGCGCCGGCCGCGGTCTACGAGCTCGAGCACTATGGCGTGCCGTTCTCGCGCACCGAAGAGGGCAAGATCTACCAGCGGCCGTTCGGCGGCCACATGATGAATTACGGCGAAGGCCCGCCGGTGCAGCGCACCTGTGCTGCCGCCGACCGCACCGGCCACGCCATCCTGCACACGCTCTACGGCCAGTCGCTGAAGAACAACGCGCAGTTCTTCATCGAGTATTTCGCCCTCGACCTGATCATGGAGCCGGATGGCACCTGCACCGGCGTCGTCGCCTGGAACCTCGATGACGGCACCATCCACCGCTTTTCGGCCAAGATGGTGGTGTTGGCGACCGGCGGCTATGGCCGCGCCTATTTCTCGGCGACCTCGGCGCACACCTGCACCGGCGACGGTGGCGGCATGGCAGCTCGGGCTGGGTTCCCATTGCAGGACATGGAGTTCGTCCAGTTCCACCCGACCGGCATCTATGGCGCCGGCTGCCTGATCACCGAGGGCGCGCGCGGCGAGGGCGGCTATCTCGTCAACTCCGAGGGCGAGCGCTTCATGGAGCGCTATGCGCCATCGGCCAAGGACCTTGCCTCGCGCGACGTTGTTTCGCGCTGCATGACGCTGGAAATCCGCGAGGGCCGTGGCGTCGGCAAGAAGAAGGATCATATATTCCTTCATCTCGACCATCTTGACCCGGCGGTCTTGCACGAAAGGCTCCCGGGCATTTCGGAATCGGCAAAAATCTTCGCCGGCGTCGACCTGACCAAGGAGCCCATCCCGGTGCTGCCGACGGTGCACTACAATATGGGTGGCGTGCCGACCAATTATTGGGGCGAGGTGCTCAATCCCACCGCCAAAAGCCCCGACAAGGTGTCGCCCGGCCTGATGGCGGTCGGCGAAGCCGGCTGCGCCTCGGTGCATGGCGCCAACCGGCTGGGCTCGAACTCGCTGATCGATCTGGTGGTGTTCGGCCGCGCCGCGGCGATCCGCGCCGGCCAGGTCATCGATCGCAAGTCGGCGATCCCTTCGCCCAATGAAGCCTCGGTTGAAAAGATCATGGATCGCTTCGACGGGCTGCGCCACGCCAATGGCTCGACGCCGACCGCGGTGCTGCGCGAAAAGATGCAGAAGGCGATGCAGGAAGACGCTGCCGTGTTCCGCACGCAGGAATCGCTGGAAAACGGCTGCAAGCGCATTTCGCAGATCTGGAGCGAGCTCAAGGACATCAAAGTCTCCGACCGCTCGATGATCTGGAACTCCGACCTGGTCGAGACGCTGGAGCTGGAAAACCTGATGGCCAACGCCATCACCACCGTCTACAGCGCCGAGGCGCGCAAGGAGAGCCGTGGCGCGCATGCGCGGGAAGATTTTGCGTCGCGCGATGACGCGGTTTGGCGCAAGCACACGCTGGCCAAGCTGAGCGAGGACGGCAAGGTGACGCTCAGCTACCGGCCGGTGCACACCGAGCCGCTGTTGGCCGAAAAGGACGGCGGCATCAGCCTCGCCAAGATCGCGCCCAAGGCCAGGGTATACTGATGATGGCGCTGGCGGGCTCAGGCTATTCCGGCACCCTTCCGGCCAAGCTCGGCTTGAAGGACGGCATGGTCGCGGCCTTCATCGCGCTGCCGCCGGAGCTCGACGACCTTGCTGACGCCGTGGCTTTTGCCGGAGTCGATCGGCTGGCCGATTGGTCTGCCATCGCGGGTGCCGCTCTCAAATACGACGCCGTCCATGCCTTCACCAAACAGCGCGCCGAGATCGAGGATCRCCTCGGTGATGTCGAGGCAGCTATCAAGCGTAACGGCATGGTCTGGGTKTCCTGGCCGAARAAAGCMTCGAAAGTGCCRACCGAYGTCACYGAGGGCGTCRTCCGCWCYGARGCGCTGAAGCTYGACCTYGTCGAYGTSAAAGTCGCCGCYGTSAAYGAWATCTGGTCCGGGCTGAAGCTCGTCATCCGAAAGGACCTGAGGTAATGGTYGAACTGACGCTCCCYAAGAACTCGAAGATCCAGGCGGGGAAGACCTGGCCGAAGCCGGAAGGTGCCACCAATCTGCGGGAGTACCGCATCTACCGCTGGTCGCCGGACGATGACGAAAACCCGCGCATCGACACCTATTTCGTCGACATGGACGATTGCGGGCCGATGGTGCTCGACGCGCTGCTGTGGATCAAGAACAAGATCGACCCGACGCTGACCTTGCGCCGCTCCTGCCGCGAAGGCATTTGCGGCTCCTGCGCCATGAACATCGACGGCTCCAACACGCTGGCCTGCACCAAGGGCTGCGACGACATTTCCGGCGCGGTGAAAGTCTATCCGCTGCCGCATATGCAGGTGGTCAAGGACTTGGTGCCCGACCTCACCAATTTCTACGCCCAGCACGCCTCGATCGAACCATGGCTGAAGACGGTGTCGCCGCAGCCGGCCAAGGAATGGCTGCAGAGCCATGAGGACCGCGAGAAGCTCGACGGACTCTACGAATGCATATTGTGCGCCTGCTGCTCGACCTCGTGCCCGAGCTACTGGTGGAACGGCGACCGCTATCTCGGGCCGGCAACCCTCTTGCAAGCCTATCGCTGGCTGATCGACAGCCGCGACGAAGCCAAGGGCGAGCGGCTCGACAATCTCGAAGACCCGTTCCGGCTCTACCGCTGCCACACCATCATGAACTGCGCGCAGACCTGTCCCAAGGGGCTGAACCCGGCCAAGGCGATCGCCGAGATCAAGAAGATGATGGTGGAGCGGCGGGTCTAGGCGGAGCAGGCTTGCTGCAACCTCGGACGTAGCGATCCTTGGCGCCCCCCTCTGTCCTGCCGGACATCTCCCCCACGGGTGGGGAGATTGGCTGTGATTGCGGCTTTCGCCAATCTCCAAGGTTGAAGGATAGCGCGCTGTCGGCGAAGCTGCCGATCTCCCCCCTTGTGGGGGAGATGTCCGGCAGGACAGAGGGGGGCGCTGTCCCGCCAGCCTCAGAAAGGATTGTAATCCAATGAGCGAAGACCTTCCCATCCTCAATCCCGTCGAAGCGCGCGTGCTCGGCTGCCTGATCGAGAAGAAGGAACTGACGCCGGATGTCTACCCGCTGACGCTCAACGCAGCCCTTGCCGCCGCCAACCAGAAGACGGCGCGCGAGCCTGTCATGGCGCTGGAGCAGACAGAGGTGCACCGGGGTCTGAAGCTGCTCGAGCAGAAGGGGCTGGTGCGGCAGATGTTCGGCTCGCGCGTCGAGCGCTATGAGCATCAGATGGCGCAGCGCTTCTCGCTGACCACGCCGCAGACCGCTTTGCTCGGCCTGCTCCTGTTGCGCGGGCCGCAGACGGCGCATGAGCTCTTGGCGCGCGCTGAGCGCATGGCGCGGTTTTCGTCGATCGAAGACCTGCGCGCTGAACTCGACATGTTGATCGGCCGCCGGCCGCCGTTGATCCAGGAAATCCCGCGCGGGCCAGGCCAGCGCGAGGACCGCTACGTGCATCTTCTCGCCGGACCGGTGGATATTGCAGCGCTATCGGCGCAACGCAGCGCGCCGGCCGTGCCACACTCCGACCTGGAAGCGAGATTGGAAGCGCTGGAGCAGGAAGTCGCAGCCCTTCGCGCCCGGCTTGACGCGTTGGGCGCTTAGGCCGCCATTGTCCGTCATGAAAACGCCGGCCCGAAGGCCGGCGTTTGTCACTTCAGGTCACCCTGCTCTATCTCTTTGTTTTAACGCAATTCCGGACGGAAAACCGTTTCACACTTTTCCTGGAATTGCTCAGCCGAGCCTGGCGTCGAGCGACACCTTGATCGCGCCGAGCGCCTTGGAGACGGGGCATTCGGCCTTGGCCTTCTCGGCCAGTTCCTTGAACTTCGCCGCATCGATGCCGGGCACCTTGCCGACCACCGTGATGGCGCTGCCGGTGATGCCGGTGCCTGGAACCAGCGTCACCACGGCCTTGGCGTCGAGTTCGGCTGCGGGCGTGCCGTTTTCGGCCAGAAAATGCGAGAACTGCATGGCRWAGCAGCCRGCRTGCGCYGCSGCGATCAGCTCTTCCGGRTTGGTGCCGGATTTGCCGCTTTCRTCCTCGAAGCGCGCCTTGAACGAATAGGGCGTGCCCTTSAGSGTMCCGCTCTGGCTGTCGAGCGTGCCTTTGCCYYCYTTCAGATYGCCTTTCCAGAYGGCKKTTGCGGTGCGRTCCATGAAGTCCTCCTTGGTTTGTCTTGAACTTGGCCTGGGTGAGCCCCGGCATCACCTCAACTATAGCGCGGGCGGGCGCGAAGACCACTGCGCTGTTTGGACCACGGTGCGATGACGGTTCATTCCTTGCGGGAAAATATTCGGGCTCTCCGAAAAAATGTTCGAGCAAAAATGTCGACTTCCATCCGGCCCGGCCGTCCTGCGGGCGGCCATGGGATTCTTGGCCGGATGGAGGTTCACATGGACAATCTGTTTTTCGCATTGTGGAAGAGCCCAGGCGATAGGCCTGAGCGACAGGAAGACTTCTGGCTGGATCCGCCAGCGCCCATCCTCGGCAGGCTGCTGGCGGCTCTTGCCATCATCGGTGTCGCGGCATGCCTTCTCGACCATGCGGCCGCGGTCGAAGGCAAGGCTGACACGTTCGTCACCGCATCTTATGGTTCATCGCAGCAAGGGAGCTGGAAATGAAATATGTCTGCCTGGTCTATGGCGAGGAGAAAGACCTTTACGCGCTCACCGTCGAACGGGGGGCCAAGCTCGACGCCGATTCGCTGGCCTATGACAGGTCCCTGGACCAAGAGGGAAAGCTGATCATCGCGCAGGCGCTGCAATCGGTGAGGACATCGAAGACGGTGCGACGGCGTGAGGGCAAGCGCCTTGTCATCGACGGCCCCTTCGCCGAAACCAAGGAGCAGTTGCTTGGCTTCGTGATGGTCGAAGCGGGCACTCTCGACGAAGCGCTGGACATCGCCGCCGGCATCCCGCTGGCCGAACTCGGCACGATCGAGGTACGGGCGATCTACGACATACCGGGATCATAGGCGGAGCCTGGCTTTGGCGGTTGGGGTCGCAGATCGGCTTGTTCAATCGCCTAAGCTTCACCAGCCGCAAATTGAGTTTTCTTCATCAGAAGCAACTCTTGCGTGTTGAAGCAGCGCGACAGTTCTCCTATCGTCCGCCGGATTCCTGGGGGATGTCGACATGCCTTTTCTGATTGCTATCCTTGGCGTGCTCGGAGCGGCGGCGTTCTGGTGGTACCGGATGAAGGCCATGAACGACGCTGCGCGCGAGGTCGCCGATGTCGTCGGGCGCGTGCAAGGCAACATCAGGCGCAAGAAGCTGCGCAAGCAGGCGGCGCTGTCGCCGCTGACGGCGATCGACGATCCGGTGGTGGCCGCCGCGACGCTGATCACATCGATCGTCTCCGAGAGCGGGCCGATCCTGCCGCAGCGCGAGGCCGTCATCCGCGCGGTCATTTCCGAGATCGCCGACAAGAAGAAGACCGACGAGGCGGTGATCTACGCCAAATKGGCAGCGTCACAGATCGACGACACCACTGTCGTCATCGACAAGCTGGCGCCGTTCCTGCGCGAGCGTCTCGATGTGGCCGAGCGAAACGATCTGCTGCAGATGGTCAACCGAGCCGCACAAGGCGGCGAGAAGCGCCTTGAGATCGCCGACCAGCGCATGCTTCGGCTGCGGCAGAAGCTGGGTTTCGAGGTCAACTAGGCTGTGCTGATATTCAGGTGAGGCCGGCCTGCAAACGACGGCTTCCTGCGCTTCCGGCCTTCGCCGGCCGAAGCACTCATGAGTGGCGTTGCGGTCAAGGCTACGGCCGGCGCAGGCCAATGCTCCCGTACTTTGTGTACGCCCCGCTCCGTTCTCAAAAACTACCGTTCTCGACCCGGTGTCGGAATTGAGCGCCAGCTCAGCGCATTTCATGCCGGCTCCCTTATTACGACCGGTATAAACTATCGGTCCGGTCGGCCGACCCAAGGAGACTTTGMATGCGTGGTCATTGTTTATGTGGCGCTATTGCTTTTGAAGTCGATGGGCCGGCACAAGCATGCGTGAGCTGTCATTGTGAAAGTTGTCGGCGGCAATGTTCCGCGCCGATGACCACCTACATTGGCGTTTTGGACAGCCAATGGCGATGGCTGGGCAAGCCACCGAAGGTATTCAACTCTTCTCCCGGTGTGGAAAGAACATTTTGCGATCATTGTGGCTCGCCGCTGTCCTTCCGCTCAAAGAACATGTCCGGTGTCATGCATTTTTTTGCCGCGGCGATGGAGGAGCCGGAAAAATTTGCTCCAACGCTGCATGTTGCTTTTGAGGAGAAGCTCCCTTGGTTGAAACTCGCCGACGGCCTGCCGACACGTGTTGGACCTGACTATACAAAAAACTAGATCGCCTCGCCCTTCAACAGCCTCGGCGTGCCGGCCGACAGCCCCGATGCCTGCCGGATGAAAAACTCCTTCAGGCGCGGCATGCGCTCGACGAGGCCAAGGCCGATGTCGCGGACGGTGCGCAGCGGGGTGATGTCGTTGGAAAACAGCCGGTTCAGCACATCCGTCGTGATGCCCATCTGCACCGTGTCGAAGCGACGCCATTGCTGGTAGCGCTCGAGCACGTCGAGCGCGCCGATGTCCTGGCCGAGCCGGTCGGCCTCGACGATCACTTCGGCAAGTGCCGCCACATCCTTGAAGCCGAGATTGAGGCCTTGGCCGGCGATCGGATGGATGCCGTGGGCGGCGTCGCCGGCAAGCGCCACGCGCGGTGCGACGAAGGCGCGCGCGATGGTCAGGCCGAGCGGCCAGGCGCGCGGCTTGTCGGCAACGCGGATTTCGCCGAGCTTCAGGCTGAAACGCTGTTCGAGTTCGTGCTCGAAGACGAGATCGTCGCCTTCCACCAGCGCTTTCGCATCTTCCGCGCGTTCGACCCAGACGATCGACGAGCGGTTGGTGCCGTCCGCGTCGGGTTTCAGCGGCAAGGTGGCGAAGGGGCCGGCGGGCAAAAAGTGCTCCTCGGCGCGGCCATTGTGCGGGCGTTCATGCGCCACTGTGCAGACGATGCCGGACTGGCCGTAGTCCCACTTCACCGTCTTGATGCCGGCCATGTCGCGCAGCTTCGAATTGACGCCGTCGGCGGCGACCAGCAGCCGTGCGGTCAGCGCGGCACCGTCGGCCAGATGCACCGTGATGCCGGCGCCATTGGTCTCAAAACCCTGCACCGCGACACCTTCGATGATGTCGATGCCGAGCGTCTCGGCCCTGGCGCGCAAGGCGCCGTTCAGCGCCCGGTTTGCGACCATATGCGCGAAGGGCTCGCCCGCCGCCACTTCACCGCCGAAGGTCAGGAAGACCGGGCGCACCGGATCGGCGCTGCGCGAATCGGTGATGATCATCTCGGTGATCGCCTGCGCCTGCGGCGCGATCTCGGCCCAGACGCCGAGCTGGTCGAGCATGCGGCAGGCGGCAGCGGCAATGGCCGAGGCGCGGCCGTCCCGTTGCCAGGCACCGGCGGGCGCGGCATCGACCAGCGCCACGGCCAAATGGGGTCGTGCCTGCTTCAGCGAGACGGCGGTGGCCAGCCCGACATAGCCGGCGCCGGCGACGAGGACATCGAGCCCTGATCTGGTCTTGGCGTCCGCCTTGCTTTCCATTGTCTTGGCTCCTTGCGCGCCGGCCCGGGCCTGCGCCCTTGACGGCTCGTTCTTCCTGTCGGAAACCGCCATAGCAATTTTGCGGCGAGGTCACAAAACATGACGGCGGCCATGGACGAGCTTCTGAGCATTCTCGACCTCGAGAGGCTGGAACACAATCTGTATCGTGGTCGCAGCCCCCAGGTGGAGTGGCAGCGCGTGTTCGGCGGCCAGACCATCGCCCAGGCGCTGGTGGCGGCGCAGCGGACGGTGGAGCCGGACCGCTTCGTGCATTCGCTGCACGGCTATTTCATGCGGCCGGGTGACATCAGGGTGCCGATCRTCTACGAGGTCGACCGCATCCGTGACGGTGGCTCCTTCACCACCCGCCGCGTGCTGGCGATCCAGCACGGACAGGCGATCTTTTCGCTGGAGGCCTCGTTCCAGGTCGACGAGAAGGGGCTGGAGCATCAGTTCGCGCTGCCCGATGACGTGCCGCCGCCGGAAGGGCTGGAGACGCAGCGGCAGCTGCTCGAAAGGGCCGAGCGGGTGCCGGAAGCGGTGCGCCGCTTCTGGGCGCGCGAGCGGCCGCTGGAGCTCAGGCCGGTCAATCTCCAGCACTATGAAAGCCGCGACAAGCTGCCGCCCCGGCAAAATGTCTGGATCCGGCTTGCCGGGCCAGTTCCCGACGACCGCGCGCTGCAGTCGGTGCTGCTCGCCTATCTCTCCGACATGACATTGCTCGACACCTCGACCTTCGCGCATGGGCGCGGCCTGTTCGATCCCGACATCCAGGCGGCGAGCCTCGACCATTCGATGTGGTTCCACCGGCCGCATTCGCTCGACGGCTGGTTGCTCTACGCGCAGGACAGCCCGTCGAGCTCGGGATCGCGCGGCTTCAGCCGCGGCACGCTCTATGCCCGCGACGGCACGCTGGTCGCCTCGATGGCCCAGGAAGGCTTGATCCGGCTCAAGCGTTGAGCATTGCGAGTCATGTTTGAGCAGGATCTCTGGACAAACGAAAACCTTTTGTCCGAGAAAACCCGGCTCGCCTTTTCGGCGTCACGCTCAAAGCCGGCAAAATAGGCAAAATCGAAAAATTGCATAAATTTTAAGCATGTGACGTGCCACAGGCACCGGCACCAGATGGCATCGGCCATCCCATTCCCTTTGTTTGCAACAGGTTAACATGCTGCTTCGGCACTTGGCACGAAGCTTGAATTCTTGGGAGCACTCTCCGGCTCTTTGGGATCGGTGAAGTCGTGCAAACGCGGGGGACCGCAACAGCAAAGGGTGAAACCTTATGAAAATCGTGATGGCAATCATCAAGCCGTTCAAGCTGGACGAGGTACGCGAAGCGCTTACCGCCGTCGGCATCCAGGGCCTGACCGTCACCGAAGTCAAAGGCTACGGGCGTCAGAAAGGGCATACGGAAATCTATCGCGGGGCGGAATACGCGGTCAGCTTCCTGCCGAAGATCAAGATCGAGGTCGCGGTCAGTGCCGACACGGTCGACAAGGCCGTCGAAGCCATCACTGCCGCGGCCAAGACCGGCCAGATCGGCGACGGCAAGATTTTCGTTTTCGGCATCGACCAGGCGGTGCGCATCCGCACCGGCGAAACAGACACCGACGCGCTCTGAGCGGCGAACACGTATTCCAATGGAGAGTTCAATGAATATTCCTTCCACCTTGAAGACGACGGGACGGGCGGCCCTGCTGGGCTCGCTTGCTCTCGCAGCATTGGGCAGCGTCGCCGCCTTCGCGCAGGAAGCCGCTCCGGCCGTTGCCGCTGCCGCACCGGCAGCCGCTCCGACCCCGGTGCTCGACACCGGCAACACCGCCTGGATGCTGACCTCGACGGCGCTGGTGCTGATGATGACCATTCCGGGCCTGGCGCTGTTCTACGGCGGCATGGTGCGCAAGAAGAACGTGCTCGCCACCATCATGCAGAGCTTTGCCATCACCTGCCTGGTGACGGTGCTGTGGTTCATGTTCGGCTATTCGCTCGCCTTCACCACCAATGATTCCGCCAGCCTGAACCAATATATCGGCGGCTTCTCGAGGTTCTTCCATCACGGCATCACCGTTTCGACGCTGTGGCTGCCGGGGGTGGCGAACATTCCTGAATTCGTCTTCTCGATGTTCCAGATGACCTTCGCCATCATCACGCCAGCGCTGATCGCCGGCGCCTTCGCCGAGCGCATGAAGTTCTCGGCGATGCTGATCTTCATGGCGCTGTGGCTGGTGTTCGTCTATGCGCCGATAGCGCATTGGGTCTGGGGCGGCGGCTTCCTTGGCGCGGCTGGCGTGCTCGACTTCGCCGGCGGCACGGTCGTCCACATCAATGCCGGTGTCGCCGGTCTCGTCTGCGCGCTGGTTCTCGGCAAGCGCGAAGGCTACGGCACCACCAACATGGCGCCGCACAACCTGGTCTATTCGGTGATCGGCGCCTCGCTGCTGTGGGTCGGCTGGTTCGGCTTCAACGCCGGTTCGGAACTCGCGGCTGACGGCCTTGCCGGTGCTGCCATGCTCAACACCCAGGTCGCCACCGCCGCTGCGGCACTGGCCTGGATGTTCGCCGAATGGATCGTCGCCAAGAAGCCTTCCGTGCTCGGCATCATCTCGGGTGCCGTCGCCGGCCTGGTGGCGGTGACGCCGGCTTCCGGCTTCGTCAACCCGACCGGCGCCTTCATCGTCGGCATCGTCGCCGGCGTGGTCTGCTACATCTCGGCGGTCAAGGTGAAGCACATGTTCGGCTATGACGACTCGCTCGATGCCTTCGGCGTCCATGGCGTCGGCGGTGTGGTCGGTGCGTTGCTGACCGGCGTGCTCGCCGATCCGGCGATCAATGCGCTCGGCAAAGACGCTTCGATTTTCAAGCAGCTCTATGGCATCGCCTTCACCATCCTGTGGACGGCGGTTGCCACCTTCGTGATCCTCTACATCGTCAAGGCGCTGGTCGGCTTGCGTCCGACGACTCAGGAAGAGGTCGAAGGCCTCGACATCTCCCAGCATGGCGAAGTGGTGCCGTAAGGCCAGCCTCGCCAAGGGGCCGGCGGAACCCTCCTCCCGCCGGCCCCATAGTTTCTCAAGAGATCCCGTCGTGACGTTCTCGAAAGAGGCTCACGCATTGAGGCCCGGAGCGATCCGGGCCTCTTTTTTGGCAAACTCATCCTGACCGAGATCGGTTCTGCGCAATCACGTTCGCGTGAACAAGATTTTCGAGGAAACATCGACCATCCTGGCTCCGAACTGTGAATGCGATCGTCGTTCTGACGCTCGTGTTTTGAAAACACAGGGAAGGAATTTTCTCATGAAGCTCAAGAATATCTGCCTCGGGGCACTCGCTCTTTCCATGGTCAGCGGCGTTGCATTGGCGGGCGCCCTCGACGAACCTGACAACATGGCGCCGTTCTTCACCGATGCCGGCATGAAGACCATGAAGTCGGAGGCGGACTTCAAGGCAGCCTGGGCCTCGACGGCCAAGGACAAGCAGGACACGATGATGAAGGAATGCCAGGACGCGGCGATGAGCAAGCCTCATGCCGAATTCTGCGCCAACCTGATGATGTATGCCGGTCACAAGTGATTGCGCGAGATCGGGTCCGGAAGGGCCCGATCGCTCCGGCGTTTCAAGACAGGGATGGCGGGCTTCACGGCCCGCCATCTTTGTCTGGATGAGGCGTTGGTAAAAAGCCATGGTTAATGCGCCCTTAACCTTCCCACGGCTAGTCTGACCCCCGAATCTGCCGGAGTGCGTCATGCGCTCGGGCCAGGCAATCTGACGGGGAAGAGCATGCGTTCAGGGGCTTCAGCACCGCTCGCGCTGGCCGATACGGGGCACGGCATCCAGGCTTTCGCACGGCGCCAGGTCGGGCGGCTGGTCGGCGCCGGCCTGTTCCTGGCTGTCGCCTTCGGGGTCGCCAGCCTCGCCACATGGAACGTTGCCGATCCAAGCTTCTCGCACGCCACCAACAACACCGTCACCAACGCCATGGGCTATGCCGGTGCCGTSTTCTCCGAYCTCGCCATGCAGTTCTTCGGCCTCGCCGCGGTTGCCGCGCTGGTCCCGGCCGTCATCTGGGGATACCTCCTGTTTTCGGCACGCGGCGTCGACAGGCTGCCCAAGCGCGGGCTGTTCTGGTTCGGTTTCGCGCTGCTCGCCGCCGCGATCGCCGGCTGCATCGTTCCGCCCAAGACCTGGCCGCTGCCTACCGGCCTCGGTGGCGTGCTCGGCGACATGGTGCTCAAGATTCCCGGCGTCCTCATCGGCGGCTACCCGACCGGGCTGATCGCCAGCGTGCTTGCCGTTTTGCTGGCCGCGCCGACGCTCTGGCTGTTCGCCTATGGCGCGGCGCTGATCGGGCGCAAGAACGGCTTCGCCGTCATGGAAGAGCCTGCTGTCGCCGATCCACGCGAAGATGATCTTCTGTTCGACAATGACGAGGATGAGGGCGACGAGGGCATATTGGCGCTCGGCGCCATCACCCATTGGTGGCTCTCGCTGCGCGCGTGGATGCATCGCCGCGCCGTGCGCCGTAGGCAGGAACGGGACGAATACGAGCCACAGATGGAGCAGCGCTCCACCGCCTGGCGCCGGGCCGCCGAACGGGTCGAATCGGCCGAGTTCGCCGAGTCACGGATGAGCCAGGACGGCCGCGCCCGYGTCGARCCGGAATTCTTCGCCGCCATGGTCAACGAYCGCAGCGTTTCCGTCGACCCGGACGATGACGATATCTTCGAGCGCGATGACGAGGATATGGATTTCGACGAGGAGCCCGTCACCCAGCGCCGTGCGGCGCCAACGGCCAAAGTGCAGCAGTTCCGCTCCGACGCCGCTACCCGCGTCGAGGCGCCGGCGGCGCGCCCCGTGCCGGGCGCGCGCGTCCAGCGCGAGGCGCAGACCTCGCTGATCGGCTCGGACACGTTCGAAATGCCATCGCTGCATTTCTTGTCGGAACCGAAGAACGTCGCCAAGGACGCAAGCCTGTCGAAGGATGCGCTGGAGCAGAATGCGCGCCTGCTCGAAGGCGTGCTGGAGGATTTCGGTGTCAAGGGCGAGATCATCGCCGTGCGACCCGGTCCGGTGGTCACCCTTTATGAGCTCGAACCGGCGCCCGGCATAAAATCGTCGCGCGTCATCGGCCTGTCCGACGACATCGCGCGCTCGATGAGCGCTATCGCCTGCCGCGTCGCCGTGGTTCCCGGCCGCAACGCCATCGGCATCGAACTGCCGAATGCCAAGCGCGAAACCGTCTACCTCCGGGAGATACTGGCCAGCCGCGATTTCGAGACGACCAAGTCCAAGCTGGCGCTGGCGCTGGGCAAGAGCATCAATGGCGAAGCGGTCATCGTCGACATCGCCAAGATGCCGCACGTTCTGGTCGCCGGCACCACCGGCTCCGGCAAATCCGTCGCCATCAACACCATGATCCTGTCGCTGCTCTACAAGCTGACGCCGCAGGAATGCCGGCTGATCATGATCGATCCGAAGATGCTGGAACTGTCCGTCTATGACGGCATCCCTCATCTTTTGACACCCGTCGTCACCGATCCAAAGAAGGCGGTGGTGGCGCTGAAATGGACCGTGCGCGAGATGGAGGACCGCTACCGCAAGATGTCCAAGGTCGGCGTGCGCAACATCGACGGCTTCAACGCGCGGGTCCAGCTGGCTGAGAAAAAAGGCGAGAAAATCTCGCGCACCGTGCAGACCGGCTTCGACCGCCAGACCGGCGAGGCGATCTACGAGACCGAGAATCTCGATCTCGAGCCGATGCCCTATATCGTCGTCATCATCGACGAAATGGCCGACCTGATGATGGTCGCCGGCAAGGACATCGAAGGCGCGGTGCAGCGCCTGGCGCAGATGGCGCGCGCCGCCGGCATCCATGTCATCATGGCGACGCAGCGTCCGTCGGTCGACGTCATCACCGGCACCATCAAGGCCAACTTCCCGACCCGCATTTCCTTCCAGGTGACGTCGAAGATCGACAGCCGCACCATTCTGGGCGAGCAGGGCGCCGAGCAGCTGCTCGGCATGGGCGATATGCTCTACATGGCCGGCGGCGGCCGCATCCAGCGCGTGCACGGCCCGTTCGTCTCTGACGACGAGGTCGAGAAGATCGTCGSGCACCTGAAGCTGCAGGGCGTGCCTGAATATCTCGACGCCATCACCGAGGATGACGGCGAGGACGACGACGAACCGTCCGGCAAGGGTGGCGGCTCCGGTGGCGGTAGCGGCAACAGCAATCTGGATGATTCCGACGATCCCTACGATCAGGCCGTCGCCGTGGTGTTGCGCGACGGCAAGGCGTCGACCAGCTACATCCAGCGCCGTCTCGGCATCGGCTACAACCGCGCCGCCTCGATCATCGAGAAGATGGAGAAGGAAGGCATTGTCGGCCCGGCCAACCATGCCGGAAAACGTGAAATCCTGGTGCCGACCGAAGATGATAAGTTCTGATGGGAAGTCGGCCGCAACCTTGAACCTTGCGGCGCGTTGAAGCGAGGAGCACCTTCTGTCCGCCAAACTTCAGCCCAACTGGGGGCTCAGGACAACGACAGATACAGGAATCATCACGAGAGTGACCGCTATGAAAAACGATCTTTCAGCACTCGCCCCGACCCGCCGCCAACTGCTTGGCCTCGGCCTTGTCGCCGCGGGCGCCGCCGCACTCAATGTGGTGCCCGGCTTCGAATTGCTGGCCTCGGCGCAGGCGGCCGTGCCGCCGGCCGCGCAAAAGATCGCCGACCATTTTTCCTCGGTCAAATCGATGAGCGGTGAATTCGTCCAGTTCGGCCCCAAGGGCGAGCAGACCGGCGGCAAGTTCTTCCTGGAACGGCCGGGCAAGATCCGCTTCAATTATGACGGGGCGTCGAATTTCAAGGTGATTTCGGATGGCAAGTCGGTGGTCATCCTCAACAAGAAAATGAACACTTCGGACCTTTATCCGCTGTCGAAGACGCCACTGAAGCTGCTGCTCGACGACCGCATCGACCTCTCCGGCGACCGCGTCAAGAGCGTCAAGGAAGAAGACGATCTCACCACCATCAAGCTCGCCGACAAGTCGGTGTTCGGCAATGCGATGATCACCATGATGTTCGATCCGAAAACCTATGATCTGCGCCAGTGGACGATCACCGACGCGCAAGGCAAGGATACGACGGTGATGATCTTCAACACCAAGGAAGGCGTCAGCTTCGCGCCGGACACGTTTGCCATCGACTATACGGCCAACCGCGAGCTGAATACGAAGACGCGGTAAGTTACGCACCTTAGGCCCAGCCTGAGCAGGTTCCAAGCATAGCCCGGCTTGTCTTTGCGGCGCCCGGCTGGCAATTTCAGGACTGACTCCCTCAAAAGGTGTCTTCTCCGTCAGGCCTATCGATCCTGGCCGGAAGCACGCTGTCCCGGATTGCCAAATGCCCTTTTCCATCGCCACCTGGAACATCAACTCCGTKCGCCTGCGCATGCCGATCGTCGAGCGGCTGCTCGWYGAGYATGCCCCCGATGTGCTCTGCCTGCAGGAAACCAAGGTTCCCGACGAGCTGTTTCCCGAAAAAGCATTCCGCAGGCTCGGCTACCAGCACATCGCCTTCCATGGCCAGAAGGGCTATCACGGCGTGGCGACGGTGGCGCGGCGGCCGATCGAGGTGGTCGAAAAGCGCCGTTTCTGCGAGATCGAGGACAGCCGGCATCTGTCGGTGACGGTGCGCGCCGGCGGCAAGACGATCCTGGTGCACAATTTCTACGTTCCGGCGGGTGGCGACGAACCGGATCCCGAGATCAACAAGAAGTTCAGGCACAAGCTCGATTTCGTCGCCGAGATGAACGCCATCCGCGCCGAGCACAGCGAGGTGTCCGCCTCGGTGCTGGTCGGCGACCTTAACATCGCGCCGCTCGAGCACGACGTCTGGTCGCACAAGCAATTGCTCAACGTGGTCAGCCACACGCCGGTCGAGACCGAAAATTTCGAGGCGATGCGGCTCGCCGGCGACTGGATCGACTTGATGCGGCTCAACGTGCCGCTTGATCAGAAGCTCTACACCTGGTGGAGCTATCGCGCGCAGGATTGGGAGCTGTCCAATCGCGGCCGACGGCTCGACCATGTCTGGTCGTCGCCGAACCTGGTGCCTGATTTCGCCGGCTATGAGATCCTGAGGGCGGCGCGCGGCTGGGACCGGCCGTCGGACCATGTGCCGGTGATTGCGCGGTTCGATCTGGATTAGGTCGCAGGCCGAAGGGGTCGTTGAATGGAGATAGTGGCAGCACGAGAGCCGGATGTTACATCGGCGGCCGACTGTCTGGCGGCTGCCTTTGCCAATGATCCGCAGATGGCGTTTTTCTTCTCGGGCGATCCTCCGCGGCGTCAGGACCTGGTGACGGAGTTCTTCTCGATCCTGATGGCGGCGCGCCTGGCGCTTGGAATGCCTGTGCTGCTGTTAAAGAGCGAGGGTCGCATCCTTGGTGCGGTGATGGGCTATGATACGCAGCGGCCTGAATGGCCTCCGGCGCACCAGCAGAGATGGGCTTTGCTTCAGCAAAGGCAGGCATCGATAGCTTCGCGCTTCGAGAGGGCAGACGCCATCAGTGAAGAATACAAGCCGCAGGAACCGCATTTCTACCTTGGCGTCCTGGGCGTTCACCCCTCGATGCAGGGAAAGGGGGCTGGCGGCGCGCTCATCAAGGCCTATTGCGATCTTGCCGAAAGAGATCCTGTCTCGGCAGGAACGTTTCTCGAAACCGCTCAACGCAAGAATTTGGCTTTCTATGAGCGTTGGGGGTTTCAACTCCTCGGCCAAGGTGAACTTGCGCCCGGGAAGCCATTCTGGTGCCTGTTCAGGCCAAAACCCGTTCGAGACGGCAATTAGATTTACCCGGAAAACCGCGGCGCCAGTTTCTCGATGCGGCGGATCATGGTCTGGAATTCCTCGGAAATGCGCTCGTGGAGTTTCACCGCGACTTCGGGATATTCCTCCAGGATGCGACGGAACATCTTGCGGCTCAGCCGGATCACTTCCGAATCGATTTCGGCCGACGCGCTGGTCAGCCGGTTGCTGTCGGCGATCAATGCCAGTTCGCTCAGGATGGTGCCGGGGCCGGCGGTGCCGATCGGGATGCGCTCGCCAGTCTGCTCGCGATAGAGCACGATGCGTCCGCTGACCACGACATAGGCCGAATCGGCCTCGTCGTCCTCGCGGTAAAGCTTGTGGTTGGCCTGCAACAGGGTGTTCTCGGCGCCGAAGGCGAGCAGGCGCAGCTGTTCCTGCGTGAAGCCCTGGAAGAGCTTCACGGCGGACAGGATGCGGATGTCGTCATCCAACGCCATCTCTAGCTGCGTCCCCGAACGGTCAGTCCAATCCCTCCTTTAGAGCGCCGCGCGTCCTCTTGGACGCGCAAAGGACGCTCTAACATCTTCAATCTGCGCATCGTGCTTTCCAAAAATCGAATCCGATTTTTGGGCCGATGCGCGGGGCCGATCCTGAATCTCCTCCAACAGGATCGCACCCGAACGCGGCCCCGCCCAGACCGCTTATTGGATAATGAAATGTTTAAGGAACCAGCTTGTAGCCGCCGCTTTCTGTCACAAGAATTTCCGCATTGGAAGGATCGCGCTCGATCTTCTGGCGCAGCCGGTAGACATGGGTTTCCAGCGTGTGCGTGGTGACGCCGGAATTGTAGCCCCAGACCTCCTCCAGCAGCACGTCGCGCGTCACCACCTTCTGGTCGGCGCGGTAGAGATATTTGATGATCGAGGCTTCCTTCTCCGTCAGCCGCACCTTGCCGCCGCGCGGGTCGATGAGCAGCTTCTGGCTGGGCTTGAAGGTGTAGGGGCCGACCGAGAAGGTAGCGTCCTCACTCTGCTCATGCTGGCGCAGCTGCGCGCGGATGCGSGCRAGMAGCACCGCGAAGCGGAACGGCTTGRTGACATAGTCGTTGGCGCCGGCCTCRAGACCCAGAATGGTGTCCGAATCGGTGTCATGGCCGGTCAGCATGATGATGGGCGCCTTGTAGCCGCCCTTGCGCAAGATTTTCACCGCCTCGCGACCATCCATGTCGGGCAGGCCGACATCCATGATGAGCAGGTCGATGAGGCCGCCGCGTGCCGCGGTGACGCCTTTTGCCGCAGTCGCTTCCTGCAGCACGTCGAATTCCYCATAGAGGGCGAGTTGCTCGACCAGTGTGCCGCGCAGGTCGTCATCGTCGTCGACGATCAGAATGGTGCGTGAWGTCATGGATCAATCCGTTGTTTTGAAAAGWRWATTCAKTTGACCGCYSCGYATTTATGCKGAAGCTGGCCGACACAATAGCCGATCACAGTGATTTGTTCCGTGGCACGATCATACAAGAAAAAACGCGATCGCAATGCAGCCGGCGCAATTTTGCTGAAACGGCTGCGTGTGCTGACCGTGCGGGCAAGGCCCGGCCACCCCAGCCAGGGCCTGCTGCAGGCAGGAAATGCGGTGTTTGCCTGCGCGCTGGGGCGCGGCGGCATCTCGGCCGCCAAGCGCGAGGGCGACGGCGCCACGCCGCTTGGCTCGATGCGGATCCTGTCGGGTTATTTTCGGGGAGATCAGTTTGCCGGTGGCCGCCGGACGCGGCTGGCGATGACGCCGATCGGGCCCGATCTCGGCTGGTGCGAAGTGCCGGACGACCGCAACTACAACAGGCCGGTCAAGATTCCCTATGGCGCCAGCCATGAACGCATGCGGCGCGACGACCGGCTCTACGACGCCTGCCTGGTGCTCGACTGGAACATTTCGCCACGCCGCAGGGGACGCGGCAGCGCCATCTTCTTCCACCTGGCGCGTCCCGGCTTCACACCGACGCAAGGCTGCGTCGCGGTGACCGCGCGCACGATGGCGCGGCTGTTGCCGCTGCTGTCGGACCGGACGGTGGTGAGGGTGGTGAGGTAGGCAGTAGGCAGTAGGGCAGTAGGGCAGTAGGGCAGTAGGGCAGTAGGGCAGTAGGGCAGTAGGGCAGTAGGGCAGTAGGGCAGTAGGGCAGTAGGGCAGTAGGGCAGTAGGGCAGTAGGGCAGTAGGATGTGTCGTCCGTAGCTGCCTGACTTCCCCTAGTGCCGTATTGCCTTACTCCCCTATTCCCCTCCGGTGCGGCTGCTGCCAGCCGATGTCGAGCAGGCCCAGCCGGCCGATCTCGCGGTCCATGGCCCGGCCTATATCCTTGCGGCCAGCGCCGATATCGCGCAGCTGCCGTTCAGACAGGTCCTCGACGTTCTGGTGCGGAAGATTGACCGCGACCCTGGCCTGACGCAGCCAATCGCGGACTGCCGAAAGCCAGGCCGGCCGGGCGGTGTATGCGGGGTGAAGAGCGATGTGAGACATGATGCGATCCGTTTCTCTCCGGACTTCAAATCCGGTTTAATGGTACTTCGATGCTCACACCATGCCTGATTGAAATCTTGGGAGGAAACGAGTAGTTTTTGCTCAATCATCAAGTTTTGTTTGAGGATCGAGACGCCATGATCCGCTCTTTCGAATTTATGCGCTGATGGCCCGCCTGCTGCCCGGAACGCGTGCGCTGAGGACCTTCGAGGCGGCGGCGCGTCATCTCAATTTCACCCGCGCCGCCGACGAGCTTGGGCTGACGCCAGCCGCGGTCAGCCACCAGGTCAAGGAAATCGAGGAGCAGCTCGAGCTGGTGCTGTTCACGCGCACCAGCCGCACCATGCGGCTGACGGAGGCGGGAAACGTGCTGTTCGAGGCGTCGATCGACGCGCTCGACCTGCTCAACCGGGCTGTGTCTCGGGCCCGCAAGCTGACGCGCGGCACGGCGCTGCTGAAAGTGACGCTCGACGCGCAGTTCGCGACAAAATGGCTGATGCGGCGCATCGACGATTTCCGCCGTCAAAAGCCGGGCATCGAGCTGCGCTTCGACATCACCTACGATGTCAGGGACTTCGAGCGCGACGACGTCGATATCGGCATTCGGTTCGGCACCGGCAAATATGCGGGGCTTTGCGCGCACCGGCTGTTCGACAACATCATCATCCCGGTGTGCAGCCCGGCGCTGCTGGCGTCAGGGCCGCCGCTCAATGAACCGCGCGACCTCTTCCAGCACACGCTGGCGCATATCGAATGGTCGCGGCAAGGCGTCACCTGGCCGAACTGGAGCATGTGGATGCAGGCAGCCGGCGTCGACGATTTCGACGACAGCCGCACCCTCGTCTTCGGCTCCTCGACCGATGCCACGCAGGCGGCCCTCGACGGCAACGCCGTGGCGCTCGCCGACTTCGCCATGGTCGCCAACGACCTGTCGCAAGGGCGGCTTGTCCGTCCCTTCGAGCTCGGCATCAAGGTCGCGCCGGAGTTCGCCTATTTCCTGGTCTATCCGCAAACCGTGAAGGACGACGCGCGCATCGTCGCGTTTCGCGAATGGCTTCTCGAGGAGGCGGCAAAGACGCACAGCACGGAGGCATGAGCCGGCAGCGCCGAGCCCGGTCTTTCGGTCACGACCGGGCGTTGTGACCGAAGATCATGCGGCGGTACTTCTTCAGGTTCCATTTCAGCTTTTTGTAGAAAAGTGGCTGCTTTTTGCTGGCGACGGAGGTGTGAAATGCTCCATTCTCGCTGCCCTGCTCGGCAATCGGCCGCTCGAACCAAAGCATTTCAATCCCGAGCTTCTCGTCCATCTGCTCGATCTGGTGGTCTATCGCCGTTGAGATCCTGTTTTGCGCGATCCAGGCGCAACGAGCCTCGGCAACCGGGCGGGTAATAAGATAGGAATCGGCGCATCTTGCATGCAGTGCCGGGTAAAGCTTTTGGCCCTTCCGCAATTTCCAGCTCGGCGTGTAGTAGTTGCTGCCATTGCCCAGATAGATGACGGCCTTGCGCGTGGGACTGCCGAGTTCGGCCAGCCCTTGCTGGAACTTGGCGACAAAGTCGCGGGCTAGGAAGACGTCATCCTCGAACACCAGGCAATAGGGCAGGTCGGTTTCGAGGAAATCGCGCCAGATGCCGACATGTTTCAGCGCCAGCGAGACAGCCGCCGGGTATGTAAAGGCGGGCGCGATCAGCTCGTTGCGGATTTCTGGCGTAATGTCGGCCTGATCCCAATCCGTGTAGAAATAGACCGGCACGCCACGCCGCTCGAATTCGCGGACGATGTGGCGGCGCCGGTCGTCATAGCCTTGCTTGACGTGGCAGATCCGGGTGAACACCAGGTCGCGTGGAAATCCGGCTGCCATCGTCAACGCACCGTCTCAGCTTGCTGCCGCGCCGAACCAGCCGATCACCGCGCCGATGATCAGCAGGACACCCAGCCAGTGGCCGCCATCGATGAGGGTCAGGTCCCAGCCGAAATTCTCGTAGCGATGGTTGACCGACAGCGTCGTGGCGACAAAACCCAGCCAAAGCACGAAGCCGAAGATGAGCCCGGCAAGCCATGTCGGCTCACCGCCGGTCATCGCGCCGACAACCAGCGCCATGATGGTGGCCATGAGCAGTTCGGCGATGAAGCTGATGACGAAAGGCAGCGGTGACTTCTTCATCGTTGCCGGATCGAGCCTGGCGGCCTTCAGCCACGGCTTGCTCAACGCCATGTACCAGGCGGCGCCGAACAGCCAGGCGACGACGGCGGCGGCGATCACCGCCAGCCAGTTCACTGCTGAAAAATCCATGAGCTTCCCCCTCCAGATGCAGGTCGGACGAACTGCATGCCCGTTGTATCAAGCGCTTCGGCGATGGCGTCAAGCAAAGCGCCAGACGGTGGTGCGCTTGACCAGGGAATCCTCCAGTGCCCGGGTGACAACGACCTCATAGACCGCAAGCGGCTCCAGGCCCGCTTTGGGCATATACGACCGGCCGGGATCGCCGACGAAGATCTCTGCGCCGCGCGCCTTGAGCGTCGCGAACCACGGCATCAGGCTATCGGCGAAGGATTTGTCGTAGAAAACGTCACCGGCGAGTATCACGTCCCAGCCCGCATCGCTGCCGATGCAGTCCGTGCCGAGGAAATCGATGCCGATGCCATTGGCCTCACTGTTGAGGCGGATCGCGGTGGCGCAGAAAGGGTCGATGTCGGCGGCGGTCACTTGAGCAGCACCCGCCTTGGCGGCGGCGATGGCGACGAGGCCGGAGCCCGAGGCGAAGTCGAGCACGCGCTTKCCKCGCACCGTATCGGGATTGTCCAGGACATAGCGGGCRAGGCCYTGGCCGCCSGCCCAGGCRAAGGCCCAGAAAGGCGGCGGCAGGCCGATCTCGACCAGTTCGTCCTCGGTCCGCTGCCAAAGATCGTGCGCTTCATCGGCGAGGCGCAGAACAATCTCAGGCACATGCGGCGGCGCTATCAGCGCCGTGTTGTCGAGAATGAATTTTTGCGCGCTGTTCGGCGTAAGGGCCGTCACGGAGCAGGTGAAAGGCCGCCCATGCGGCAGACTTCCTTCCATTCGGCCGGAGTGACCGGCTGCACGGAAAGCCGTCCAAGCCGCACCAGCGCCATCTCGGCAAGCTTTGGATTGGCTTTTACGTGTTCCAGCGTCGGCGGGGTCGGCACATCGCGAACCGCGCGGATGTCGACGCATTCCCAGCGCGGGTCGTCGGWCGTGGTGTCGGGGTGGGCGAGCGCGCAGACTTCAGCGATGCCGACCACGTTCAGCCCCTCATTGGAGTGGTAGAAGAAGCCGAGATCGCCGATCTGCATGGCCTTCATGTTGTTGCGGGCGGCGTAGTTGCGCACGCCGTCCCATTGCGTGCCGGCCTTGCCCTTGGCCTTCAGCATCTCGAAGGAGAACTTGAACGGCTCCGATTTGAACAGCCAGTAGTTCATTTTTTCTCCTCCTTGCGAGCCAATTGCGGGCTATCGGAAATTAACTAGCCGCCGGCTTGTTGAACGTCCAGTTCCACTGGCGGATTTCGACGCTTTCGAACAGGCCGGCCTTGGCATAGGGGTCAGCGGCCGACAGGGCCTGCGCCGCCGCCAGGTCAGGCGCCTCGACGACCACCAGGCTGCCATTGGGCTTGCCATCGGCATCGAGGAAGGGGCCGGCGAAGGCCAGTTTCTTCTCTGCATTCAGTCCTTCGAGGAAGGCGACATGCACGGGCCGCGTGTCGAGGCGCACCTGCAGGCTTCCGGGCTTGTCCTTGCAAACAAAAGCAAACAGCATCGTCTTTCTCCTGGTCTTGGGATTGAGATTGCGGATCAATCGTTGGTTTCGGTTTTCAGCGGCCGGGTCATCAAGGCGGTCACGGCCTGGCGGATGGTGATGGTGCCGTCCAGTATGGCTGCCACGGCGGCGATGATCGGCGCATCGATGCCGCGCTCGGCTGCGATGCGGGCGGCGATCGCCGCCGTCGGCACGCCCTCGGCCAGCGGCAGTCCGGCAAGCGCCTTGCCTTGCCCGAGCGCCAGCCCATAAGCGAAATTGCGCGATTGCGCCGACGAGCAGGTCAATAAAAGGTCGCCGAGGCCGGAAAGCCCCATCAAGGTCTCGGGCCTGGCGCCGAAGGCGGCACCGATGCGGCGCAGCTCGACAAAGCCGCGCGTCACCATGGCGGCCTGGGCGCTGGCGCCGAGCCCGGCGCCGGTGACGGCRCCCGCGGCRATGGCAAAGACATTCTTCAAGGCGCCGCCGATYTCGACGCCGATCAGGTCGTCGCTCGAATAGCAGCGCAGGTTCTCCGCGGAAAAGCGGGCGGCAAGGTCGGCGGCAAGCGCCTCGTCGCCGGCGGCGACCACGACCGCTGTCGGCAAGCCCCGGGCAACATCGGTGGCGAAGCTCGGGCCGGACAGCGCGGCGATCGGATTTTGCGGCAGGATCTCCCTAGCGATTGCCGACAGCARSGCGCCRGTGTCGCGCTCGATGCCCTTGGCGCAAAGGACAAGCGGGATGCCAGGAGGCATATGGTCTTTCGCGGCTGTTAGCGTCGCCCGCAAGGACTGCGCCGGGGTCACCGCCAGCACGCAATCGGCGCCCGCGAGCGCTGCCTTAATGTCTGATGTCGCCTCGATGCCGGGCGCAATCGCAATGCCGGGCAGATAGCGCGGGTTCTCGCCACGGCCGATCGCGGCAACGGTTTCCGGGTCGCGCGCGAACAACCGCACCGCATGGCCGGCGCGCAGCATGGCCAGCGCCAGCGCCGTGCCCCAGGCACCGCCGCCGAGCACGGTGACGCGCCAGCCGCTTTTGTCTGGGGTGTTCTTGGCTAGACCGGTCATGCCTTGGCTCCGCGCCGGCCGGAGCCGACCATCGGCGCCGAGATGCTGTCCAGCGGCCAGCGCGAGCGCGGCACGAAATCGAAGCCGTTCTCCTGCGCCATGCCTTCACGCAACCGCTCGATGCCGGCCCAGGCGATCATCGCCGCATTGTCGGTGCAAAGTTTCAGCGGCGGCGCGACGAAGGTGAAACCGGCGTCGGTGCAGAGCCGTTCCAGCGTTGCCTTGATGGTGCGGTTGGCGGCGACGCCGCCGGCAACCACCAGCGCGGGCTTTTTCGTGCCGGGGAATGTCTGGCTGAATCGTGCCAGCGCGCGTGAAACGCGGTCGGCCAGCGCATCGGCGACCGCCGCCTGGAATGAGGCGCAGATGTCGGCGACATCCTGGTCGCTCAGCGGCTCGATCGCCGTTGCTGCCTGGCGCACGGCGGTCTTCAAACCGGAGAAGGAGAAATCGGGCTGAGCCGAGCCTTTCATGGGGCGCGGGAAGGCGAAGCGCGTGGCATTGCCCGTCTGTGCCGCGTTCTCGACATTCGGCCCGCCGGGATAGGGCAGGCCGAGCATCTTGGCGGTCTTGTCGAAGGCTTCGCCGAGCGCGTCGTCGATGGTGGTGGCCCAGCGCTGATAGTCGCCGACGCCGCGCACGGCCAGGATCTGCGTGTGGCCGCCGGAGACCAGCAGCAGCAGATAGGGGAAATCGAGCCCGTCGGTCAGCCTTGCGGTCAAGGCATGGCCTTCGAGGTGGTTGATGGCGATCAGCGGCTTGCCGGCCGCCGCGGCAATCGCCTTGGCCGTCATCAGCCCGACGATCAGGCCGCCGACCAGACCTGGCCCGGCGGTGGCGGCGATCGCATCGATATCGGCAAGTTCTGTGCCCGAATCGGCGAGTGCCGCCTCGATGATGCCGTCCAGCGCCTCGACATGGGCACGCGCGGCGATCTCCGGCACGACACCGCCGAAGGCGGCATGTTCCTCGATCTGGGAAAGCACGACGTTGGACAGGATTCTTGGCGCGGCATCGCCCTCCAACGCCACGACGCTGGCGGCGGTCTCGTCACAACTCGTCTCAATACCCAGAACGCGGATCAATTCGTCGCTATTCCCGAAGATTGTATCGCGAAGCTTTCCCCTTTAGGAGAAAGCCCCGAACGCCTCGCTTGCCGGGGGTTATCACGGACGGCGCGCCATGCAAACAACCTTGAAAATCGGAACACGCGGCAGCCCGCTGGCATTGGCGCAGGCGCACGAAACACAGGCGCGGCTGATGGCCGCGCATGGCCTGCCGGCGGAAGCGTTCGAGGTCGTCGTCATCTCGACCAGCGGCGACCGCATCCAGGACCGACCGCTGTCGGAAGCCGGCGGCAAGGGCCTGTTCACCAAGGAGATCGAGGAAGCGCTGCTCGCCGGCGGGATCGACATCGCCGTGCATTCGTCGAAGGACATGTCGACGCAGCTGCCCGACGGCCTGGAGCTYWCCGCCTTCCTGCCGCGCGAGGATGCGCGCGATGCCTTTGTCGGCAAGGCGGTGAAGACRATCGCCGAMTTGCCGCACGGGACMAAAATCGGCTCGTCTTCGCTCAGGCGGCAGGCGCTGATCCGCCGGATGCGGCCGGATCTCGACGTGGTGATGTTCCGCGGCAATGTGCAGACGCGACTGCGCAAGCTGGACGAAGGGATCGCCGCCGGCACCATCCTCGCCTATGCCGGGCTGAAGCGGCTGGGGCTGGAGCATGTCGCCACCGATTTGATGCCGCTCGACATCTTTCCGCCGGCACCCGGACAAGGCGCGATCGGCATCGAGACCCGCATCGGCGACCGCGATGTCGAAAAGATGCTGGTGGCGATCCATGACGTGCCGACCGGACAGGCGCTGGCTTGCGAGCGCGCCTTCCTGGCCGCACTCGACGGCTCCTGCCG
>NZ_JBFUGJ010000019.1:0-42581 GCF_056402975.1 Mesorhizobium sp. P3_A9
CGATTTGACCGAGCAGATGGATGCCGCGGTCAACAGCCTGCGAATCGTGCTCGCCGCAGAGCAGAGCATCGCGCTCGGCAGGACGGTCGAGCTGGGCTGACGTCGGCGCCATCCCACTCATACGGCCGCTTCGCGGCCACCTTATCCCGGGGGGGGAGAAGTGAGGGAGCGGCAGAGCGAGACAGTCTCCACTCCCCTCGGGGAGAGGGCAGCCGAGGGAAGCGGTGGCTGGGTGAGGGTGAGACACTCAGATCCGATATGAAAGGAGTAGTACATGGCCGCTGTCACCGACAGTCTGTTGAAGACCTATGCCGAGTCCGATGCGCTGGACCTCGCTGGTCTCGTGCGCGGCGGCCAGGTTTCGCCGGCCGAGCTGGTCGAGGCGGCGATCACGCTGGTCGAGCGGCTCAATCCGGCGCTGAACGCGGTCATCCATCGGCTCTACGACATGGCGCGTGCGCAAGCGCAGACGGTCGACAAATCTGCGCCCTTCGCCGGCGTGCCGTTCCTGCTCAAGGAACTGGCCTCGTCCTGGACCGGCGCGCCCAACACCAATTCGTCTTTCTACCTGAAAGACGTCGTCGCCGACTTCGACACCGAGGTCGTTCGCCGCATGAAGGCGGCGGGGCTGGTGCTGGTCGGCAAGTCGAACGCGCCCGAAAACGGCTGGTCGATCACGACCGAACCAAAACTCTACGGCGTGACGAAGAACCCGTGGAAGGAAGGCATCACGCCGGGTGGTTCGAGCGGCGGCGCGGCTGCTGCAATCGCGTCGCGCATGGTGCCGATCGCGGAAGCCAGCGACGGCGCCGGCTCGATCCGTATCCCGGCCTCGTGCTGTGGCATTGTCGGGCTAAAACCGTCGCGCGGCCGCGTCAGCCTCGCGCCGTTCGGCGACTATTGGTATGGCGGCGCCTATTTTCTCTGCTGCTCGCGCACGGTGCGCGATACCGCGGCCTATCTCGACGCGGTGGCAGGTGCGCTGCCGGGAGACCCTTATACGCCGCCGGTGCCTGACAGCTCCTGGCTCAGCCTGTCGACACGGGCGCCGAAGAGGTTGCGCATCGGCTTTACTGTCACGCCGCCCAACGGCACCGCCATCGATCCAGAGGTGAAAGCGGCGGTGCTGGCGACGGTGGCCGCACTCGAGCGGCTGGGACACCAGGTCGAGGAACACGACATGCCCGTCGACGCCAACGGCGTCTGGGCGACCTACACCAACATGACCTGCGTGCAGACAGCGGCGACGTTCGACTACCTTGAAACGGTGATCGGCCGGCCTGTAACTCCAGGCGATGTCGAGGCGGTGACCTGGGCAATCATCGAGCGCGGCCGCGCGACCAGCGGCGTCAGGCATATCTCCGATGTCGAGCAGCTCCGGCAGATCGGCCGCGACATTGTCGGCGATCTCAACGCCTATGACCTCTTCGTCACGCCGACGCTGACGCAGCTGCCGCGCCCGTTCGGCTATTACGACATGTCGGAGACCGATCTCGACCGCTACAACGCCAAATGGGCGGATTCGGTGTTTGCCTTCCCCTTCAACATTTCGGGACAGCCGGCGATCTCGCTGCCGCTGGGATGGTCGAAAGACGGCGTGCCGATCGGCGTGCAACTGGTCGGCCGCTATGGCGACGAGGCGACGGTGCTGGCCGCGTCGGCGCAGTTGGAGCAGGAGATGCCTTGGAGGGATAGGCGGCCGGCGGTGAGTGCGTAAGTGCGTGGAACGGCGGGGCGGAGCGGTGAATAGCAAAGCATAGGAGGTCGCGCTCTACGGCGCCCCCCTCTGCCCTGCCGGACATCTCCCCCACAAGGGGGGAGATTGGCGGCTTCGGCGCTCCGCCTCTTCCTGCAACGTTGAAAATTGGCGAAGGCGGTTCCGATAAGCGATCTCCCCCCTCGTGGGGGAGATGCCCGGCAGGGCAGAGGGGGGCGCCGTAGAGTGCTAAGGGCGATAAGGACCAATACCCCCTACCCAACCATCTCCAGCCGCCTCGGCAGCCGGTTCATCACAACGGGTCCCTCCGCCGTGATCAGGAACTGGTCCTCGAGGTTGAAGCTGGCGAGGCCGTCTATGTAGAGCGGGATTTCGAAGGCCAGCACCATGCCGGCCTCGATCGCGACTTCGCTGTCGGCCGCAATGAACGGCCATTGCTCGGAAAACACCGATTGCCCGACGCTGTGGCCGAAATGGCCGCGGCGATAGGAGCGCAGGCCTTGCCGGACCAGGCTGTCGGTGGTGATGCGGTGTACGTAAGCGAGCGTGTTTCCGGGGATCAGCGCCGCCAGCCCGTCCTCGAAGGCGCGCTCGGCGATGGCGTGAAGCTCGGCCTGGTCGGCGGAAGGCGGCCCGAAGATGAAATTACGCGACATGTCGGAGGCGTAGCCGCCGACCGTGCAGACCATGTCGCATTTCAAGGGATCGCCGGCCACGGCCCTGGCATCGGCACCCTTGGCCCGGGCGCCCAGCGTCACATATTCGGCCGTGACGACCGGATGCGACAGGCCGGCGGCCGCATCGGCGACGCCTTTGCGGTAGAGCGCGACGAGGTCGGCCTGGCGCATGCCGGCCATCGCATCCACCTGCAAGCGCTCCAGCCCGGCTTCCGAGAGAAAAATACCTTGCTGCAAGAGATCGATCTCGCGCTGCGACTTGATGGCCCGCAGCCTATCCAGAACCGGTGAGCCGTCGACCATCGGGCAATCCGGCAGCAGCGCCTGGATGGCCGCGAAATCGGCGGCTGGAACAAAGTCGAGGTCGATGCCGAGCGTTGCGCGCGCCAGTCCGAATTCTTTCAGCAAAACCTGCACTTGGCGCACCGAGCCGGCGAGATCGAAGGTCGCTGGCCGCGAGAAATCCGTCGTGCGGCCAAGCGAGGTGAGGCCGGCCTCGATGCGCTCGGTCAGGGGAAGCCCGTAAGATGTATCGACAGGCGCGGATTCGATCCAGATCGGGTGCGAACGCACGACCGCTTCGGGCGCGGCGCTCCGCAGCTGCGCCGCGTTGAAGTCGGCGACGACAACGCCGATCGGCAAATCCTGCCGGGCCGGGATGACGACGAAGCCGCCGCCGGCGCGCCGGAACAGGCCGGCCGGGCCGATCCACGCACCGGTCGCATAGTGGAAGGCCTCGGGTGCCGAGAGCACAAGTGCTTCGATGCCGGCGCGTTGCATCAGTTGCGCGGCGCGCTGGCGGTCGACAAAGCCTGTCATGAAACCTCTCCGGATGTCCGAAGCGGCAACGGAGCATTGCGCAGAGCGACAATCAAGCCGGTTGCTCGCGGATGACGGTCTGCGGGCGCTTGCATTGGCAACATTCGGGATTGCCGAGGCCTCTCAACTTCGTCATCCACGGGTCTCCGCGACGCCGCTGCGCGGCTGCTCCGCCCGTGGATGACGAAGTGATAGGGCGTCGGCCAAGTTTGCCGTCGAAATCCCCTACTTGGTCGTCTCCAGCTTGGCGACGGCCGCGGTGAAGCCGGCGAGGGACACCGGGATGGTGACCGGCTTGCGGGTGACCGATTCCATGCCGATGTTCAGATTGGTTCCCGACTTCATCGCCTTGATCAGTTCCGGCGACAGCGGCGTGGCGGCATAGGCGCCGTTCTGGTCGCTGGTCTGGATAGCGATGACGACCTTCTGTCCCTGGTCGATCTGGTAGCTGACGCCGGACGGCAGGAACAGGCCGTGCGGCAAAGCGAGCAGCATGGCGAAGCTGCCATTGCCGTTGTCGCGGCGCACGGTCACCGTCAGCACACGCTGGCCTGTCTTGGCCTCGGTCAGGTTCTGCGACACCTGGCACCGAAGCTCGGAATTCGCCGAGCCGCTGGAGCAGTTCACGGCCCATGGATTGGCGTCGGCCGGCTTGGGTCCGGCCTCTTTGGCTTGAGGCTGTTTGGATTGGGATTCTTTGGCGGCATCCTCGGCAAGCGCCGGGCCAACAGAAGCCGACAGCAGCCACAGGGCAGCCGATGCCGCGACTATGCGGAGCAGATTAGCTTTCGCTAAAGTAATTGCCATGTTCTTTACGCCCCGCAGTTTTCCTTGCTCCGGCAGGTATTCTCCTGGAAAAGGCTTGATATCGCAATGGCGACTGCTCCGGAAGCCGACTCCCCGACCAAGCAAGCCGGCAAATTTACTGTGGCAATATCGCCACAGGACAGAAGTTTGAGGGCGGTCAACAACAGTCACAACATTCCGGACTCGCTATACAATAGAATTCGCGTAGAAATGAACGCGGGACGTGTAGTCCCAGAAGGACTCGCCAGGGATGGGAACTACCGAGAAGTCTCGGCAGGTTGGTGAGATGGCAGCGCGTGGGGGGGATTTCCACGTGCGTGCCGTCTATCGGCGTTCGCGAATTGTAAGTCATCTCTGGAAGACGACAGCGCTGACGACGCTGGCGCTTGGCCTTTCCGGCGTGGTTGCCTATGGCGACCCCGATGGGCTCTGGCAGCCGCAGATCCGCGCCATCATCGGTGCCGACAACAATGGCGGCAATGCCGCGCTCGAAGGCTTCATCCCGATCAAGCAGACGGCCGAATCGGTGCTGTTCCTGGATGTCAGGGCCAAGCACGATTTCAAGGATGCTTCCGGCCAGGACATCGGCCTCGGCATTCGCCGCATCGTCAATCCCGACCTGATGCTCGGCGGCTACGCCTATATCAACGTCGAGAACTACAACAGCACGCAGTTCACCGCCGGCACGCTGGGCGTCGAGGCGATCACGCCGAACTTCGACGCGCATGTGAACGTCTTCGTGCCGATCAAGGGCGACTCGACCGACCACTCGACCAGCTCGTCGCTGTCGATGGTCAGCAACCAACTGATCGAACAGATATCGGTGCTCGACCACCGCGACTACGCGGCCTGGGGCATCGAAGGCGAGATCGGCGCAAAGGTGCCGATCAACCTGCCCGACAAGCATTCGCTGCGGCTCGACATTGGCGGCTATCATTTCGAGGATCCGCACGGTGACGACGGCAGCGTCACCGGCGCCAAGGCCGGGTTCGAATACACGATCGGCGATGTCTTCGGGAGCGGCACCGAACTGGTGCTCGCCGGCGAGGTCCGCGACGACAATCGCGACCACACCCAGTTCGCCGGCAGCGTGCGGCTGAACATTCCGTTCAATCCCGGCCATGGCTCGGACACGACCGCGGCCATCGGTACGGACCCGATCTATCCGGTCAGCGAAGGCCTGCGCAAGCGCGTCAACGAGCGGGTGCGCGGCGACATCGGCGTCAGGATCCAGTCGCAGGAGTTGACCGGCGGCTCGACGACGCGCGTCGCCATCAACGCCGCCACCAATGCGGCCTTCGGAAAATTCTATTTTGCCGATGGTGGCCTGGCCGGAGCCGGCACGCAGGCCGACCCGACCACGCTGGACGACGCCGTCACCAAGGCCGGCAGCGGCGGTTTTGTCGTTGCGCTCGGCGGCAATGGCAATCTGACGACAGCCGGCGTGACGCTTGCCAACGGCCAGACCGTCATCGGTGGCGGCGAAAACGTCACCGCCAAGCTTTTCAACGGCAGCACGGCGACCTTCAATCTCGGCGGCAGCGACGGTACGATCCAGGGCACCAACGTCGCCAACAACGTCATCACGCTCGGCAACGGCAACACGCTGAACGGCATCACCATCACCGGCGGCGCCGACGGCATTTTCGGCAACAACGCCACCGGCACGACGCTGACCAATGTCACGGTGACGGGCGCCGGCCGCAATGGCGCCGAGTTCACCGGCAATTCGACCAATGTCAGCGCGTCCGGTTTCACCGCGACCGGCAACGGCCTCGACGGCCTGCACATCGAAGACAACGGCACCTACAATTTCACCGGCACGACATTGCTGCAGGGCAATCTCGACGATGGCCTTGATATCACCGGCCAGGGCACCTACACGTTCGCGACAGTCAATGCGCTGAACAATACCGATCGCGGCATTACCGTGCAGGGCACGTCGAGCGGCGGTACGTTCACCACCACCGGCGGCACCATTTCCGGCAATGGCGGCGTCGGCGTCTTCATCGACCCGATCACCGCCCATGTGGTGCTGGATTCGATCACCCAGACCGGCGGCACGTCCGGTGTGGTGCTCGACCATGTTTCGGGCAGCTTTACCGTCAACGGCGCGACGACGATTTCCAACACGACGGGACCGGCGATAGCCATTACCGATTCGCCGGCGACGATCCGCTTCGGCGACATCAACATCACCAATCCCGGCGCCGACGGCATCTCGTTCAGCGGCGTCAACGCGGCAGTGGTGGCCGGCAACATCGTCATTTCCGGCCTCGGCGTCGGCACCGGGCTCGATTTCTCCGGCAGCCAGACGAATTTCACCGCGCAGTCGCTCAACATCACTGGCTCCAATGCTGCCGGCACCATCGGCATCGACCTTGCCGACACCACCGGCGACGCCACGATCATCATCACCAATGGCGGTTCCATTTCGGGCGTCGACACCGGCGTGCGCCTTGGCATTACCGGTTCGCTGGCCCATTCGGCCAATGCCGAATTCAGCTTCGGCGGCGGCTCGATTGCCGGCATCACTGCTTCGCTCGACGCGCGCGGCCTCAACCAGACGCTCGGCCACTATGCGTTCGGCTCGACCACCTTCAGCGGCCCGCAGCTGTTCGACCAGCAGAATGTGATTTTCGTCGGCGCCGTCGGATCATCGGGTGATGGCTCTTCGACGTCGAGCCTGCTTGCGATCGACCAGGCCGACCTCGATACGGACGGCACCGCGATCTTCGTGCTGGTCAACGATGGCTCGCCGATCGATGCGTCGGGCGGTTTCTCGCTCAGCGACGGACAGACGCTGGCTTCCTTCGGCAATGGCCGCTCCTTCTCGCTTGGCGGCATTCCAATCAATGTCACCGGCGACAATGTCGAGCATGACCAGGTTGTCTCGGACCCGGGTGGCGCGGCAACGCTGACCAATTCCGGCGCCGGCGCCGTGGTGACGGCGGCCAATGGCAACTCGCTGCTCGACTTCAATATTTCGGGCGGATCCGGCGCTGGGATCAGCGCCTCCGGCGTCAACGGCCTGACCGTCCAGGGCGTGACGGTGAGCAGCGTCGCCACCGGCCTGTCGCTCAACAATTTCAGCGGCACCGGCACCTTCAACAATTTCGACGTCACCAGCGCCGGCACCGGCGTCAGCATCACCGGCGGCACCACCGGCACGTTGACTTTCGACGCGGCGAGCTCGATCGCCGGCACGACCGGCGTGGCGTTCAACATCGATAGCTCGACGCCGAACCTCACCTATAACGGCACCATCAACCAGACCGCTGCTGCCAGCGCGGTCAAGATCAACGCCATGACCGGCGGCAGTGCGACCTTCGGCGGCAAGATCATTGCCAGCACGGGTGCGGCCAATGCGATCGACCTGACCGGCAATGCCGGCGGCGCGATCAATTTCACCGGCGGTCTCGACCTGACCACGGACGGCGGCTTTGCCTTCAGCGCCATCAATGGCGGCACGCTGACGGTGACCGGGGCGGGCAATACGGTCAACACCGGCGCCGGCGCTACGGAAAACGGTATTCATCTCGGTGGCGCCAGTGGCCTGACGATCGGCGCGGCGGGCGTTACGTTCGCCAGCGTCACGGTCGATGGCTCCGGCGGCGCGGTGCAGAGCGGCATCGTCATCGAGAACACCAGTGGCGGCAATGTCACCTTCGGCGGCGTCGATATCAGCCGCGCCGGCACCGATGCCATCCGCCTCACCAACGTCGCCAGCGGCATCTACTCCTTCAACGGCACGACGACGATCGCGACGGCAGGCGGCACTGTCCCCGGCTTTGCGGTGCAGAACAGCGCGGCGACCGTCAACGTCAACAACCTGGTTACGACAGGTGTTGCCGGCGCCGATGTCAGCCTGACCAACAACACCGGCACGATTGGCATTGGCGGCACAATCACCAATTCCTTCACGGGTGACGGCGTCGTCGTCTCCGGCGGCAGCGCTGCCATCACTATCAGCGCTGCTATCAACAGCTCCGTGACCACGGGTGGCACGGCGGTCAAGGTCGACGGCACCACCGGCGGCTCAGTGGCCTTCAGCGGCGCGGTCACCTCGACCGGCACCGGCAATCTTTTCGCGATCGGCTCGATCACTGCGCCGACCGGCGGCGCGATCAGCTTCACCGGCTCGACACTGTCCGCGACAGGCGGCGGTGGCGCCGTCGTTGTCGGCCTTGCCGGCTCGGCCACGTTGAACGTCACAGCCCCGCTGTCGATCACCAATGCCACGAGCACCGGCCTAGCCGTCGCCAATGTCGCCAGCACCGCATCGGCGACCTTCGGAACGGTGACGGTAACGGGCGCCGGCGCCGACGGCATCGGCATCGGCAATAATGCCGGTTCAGTCACCTTCGGAACCACACAGATCACGCTGGGCACCACGGCTGGCACCGCCGGCATCAACTTCGCGCTCACCAATGCTGACGTCACCTTCGGCACGACGACCGTCAGCAATGTCGGCGCCAACCAGACCGGCATCGACTTCAGCGGTTCATCGACCACGGCCGATTTCGGCCTGACCACCATCACCGGCACCGGCGACCTCACCTCGCGCGGCATCGACCTGTCGTCGACGACAGGCAACAAGACCATCACCTTCCTGCAGGGCTCCAAGATCGACAATGTCGGCGTCGGCGTCGAACTGTCGTCGGGTGGCACCACGGCGACCTCGGCCAACGCCAACTTCACCTTCGGCGACGGCAATGCCGGTGACGGGCTGGAATCCACCATCATCGCCGCCAGCGGTGGCTACACCGTCAACACGATCGGGCTTGATCCGACGCTTGGCAATTATGATTTCGACGATGTCGCCTTCACCGGCAGCGCCCATCTGGCCAGCGCCGTTGGCGGCGTCATCATGGTTTCGCAGTCGGGGGGCGTGATCGCCGCCGGCACGGACGGGCTCAGCGCCGCGGTAACCACGATCTCGGTTGCCGCCGCCGATGCCATGGCCGGCACGCAGACCTTCGCCTTCGTTGGCACCGTCGATCTCAGCGGCACGCCGTTCACGCTCGATTCGGGACAGTCGATCACCGGATTCGGCAACAACACCTCCATCCTCACCTCCGGCACCATCCAGCCGGTCAATGTCCAGGGCAATCTCGGCGCCACCGGCGGCAACGTCACCGGCAATGAGGGCGTGGTCACCGGCACCGGCGACTTCCTGCACCTGCTCGGCAGCAACCAGGTGCGCAACACCGCCTTCGACTTCAACGGCGCCAGCGGCTCGGTCTTCACCGTTGACCAGAGCGCGGGCGGCTTCAACAATGCCGGCGGCATCGTCATCGAAGGTGTCACGGTCAGCAACGTTGCTGCCGGCCAGACGGCGTTCAAGGTCGCCGGCCTGGATTCGAACCTGTCGATCATCAACAACAACGTCAACGTTGCCGGCACGCTGCTCGACGTCGATGGCGGTGCCGGCAACATCACGGTCACGCGCGGCACCTTGCCCAACAGCGCGACACCGGGCACGCTGACCGGCGGCGGCATCTCGATCGCCAACCGCACCGGCGGCCTGGTCAACTTCACCGACAAGGTGACGGTCAACGGCAATGGTGTGTCGCTCACCGGCAATACGGGCTCTACGGTCACCTTCGCCGATCTGGACATCACCACCAACGGCGTGACGGCTTTCAGCGCCTCCGGCGGCGGTACGGTCAATGTCACGACCGGCACGATCAACGCCACGTCAGCACAAGCGGTTGATCTCGACGGCATCACGGCCGGCATCAACTTCGCCTCGACCAGCGTGACATTCGCTTCCGGCAACGGCATCGACCTGCAGAACCTGGCCGGCACGGCAAGCTTCGGTACCGGCACGCTGACCAACACCGGTTCGGGCACGTCGTTCAATGTCGGCTCGACCACCGCCGCCAGCGGCGGCACTGCTGCCATGTCCTACGGCGGCACGATTGCCACCAACGGCACCGGCGCCGCGGTTTCGATCCAGAGCATGACCGCCGGCTCGGTGACGCTGTCGGGCAATCTGACCGACAACAATGCGGCCGCCGGCGGCAACATCTTCGTTGCCGGCAACGATTCCACCACCATCACCTTCTCGGGCACGACCAAGCAGATCAGCTCGGGCACGGCCGACGGCGTCAATCTCGGCCTCCCCGGCGGTTGGCCGCTGGGCACGCCGACCCCCAACACGAACTCCGCCATCAACTTCACCAATGGCGGCCTCGACATCACGACGACAACGGGCGCGGGCTTCATAGCCATTGGCGACCTCGGCTCCTCGAGCTTTACCGTCACTGGCAGCGGCAACAAGATCAATTCCGGCGGCGACGGTCTGCTGGTGAACGGCGCCGATGTCGGCGCCGGCGGCGTCACCTTCGACAGTATCTCGGCGGTGTCCACGAGCGCCTTCGGCGGCGGCGCTGGCGTGTTCCTGTCAGGCATGACCCTGACGGGCGATGTCAACATTGGCGGGCTGAAGGATACCGGCTACATCGGCGCCTCGCTGTCCGCCCTGTTCGGCGCCGGTGTGGTCAATTTCACCGGCACGACCGATCTCGACACCAGCAACGAAGGGTTCGAGATCAGCGGCCAGGTCGGCACCATAAACATCGCCAATGTTGCTGGATCCACCCTGACCATCGACGGCAGCCAGGTCGGCATTGCGGCGGCCGTTCTCCAGACCGGGACCGTCAATGTCGGCGGCAATGGCGGCGTCGCCAGCATCGGCGCGACGACAAGCACCACCGGCTCGGCCATAGCTCTCTCTGGCGGCAACGACCTTATCAATGCGACGCTGAACTACAACGGTTCGATCAAGGTCGATACAGGCTCGGTGCTGCAAGCCGGCGGCGGTGACTGGACCCATCTGAACATGAGCGGTTCGGTTGTCTCGACAACGGCAATATCCGGGCCGGGGGCAGCAGCTTTCATCTTCAGCGGCAACGCCAACGGGCTCTACAATATTTCGAGCACGATCGATCATACCGGCACGGCCGTCGGCGTGCTGTTTGACGGATCGTCCGAGGGAACGGTCACCTTCTCCGGCACATCGAAGATCTTCAACACCAGCGGCGGCACCAACGACGCCATCGTCAAGGCCCCGAGCATCGGGGTGGGCGAAGGTACGGGCACGCTCGCGTTCACCAATGGCGGCCTGGTCATCACCACCAGCAGCGGCGCCGGCTTCACCGCCAGCACCTTCGGCGCCGGCACGATCAGCGTCAGCGGCGCCGGCAACACCATCACCACCGGCACGGGCACCGCGCTCAAGCTCGGCGACACGGCGGGCGCTACGGTTGGAGCGGCTGGCATCAATTTCGCTTCGATTTCGACCAGCGGTGCGGCGACCGGCATCTCGCTCAACAATGTCAGCGGCGGCACCCTCAATCTCGGCACGGTCAACTTGCAGGGCGTCACCACGACCGGCGTCGACATTTCCGGCACGCTCGGCTCGGCACTGAATTTCACCAGCCTGAACATCGGGCTCAACGCCGCCAATGCGGTCGGCCTGGACCTCAACGGCGCGGCACTCGGCGCGAGCAACATCACCGCGGGCGATTTCGATGTCGACGGCGGCAGCTTCGCCGGCACGATCGGCATCGACATGGCCGGCACCACCGGCACCGGCACGATCCAGCTCGGCGACACCGTCAACAACAACCCGGCCGGCCAGACCTCGACCATCGCCAATGTCGGCTATGGCGTGCAGTTCTCCAGCGCCACCAATGCCAAGCTGGTGTTCGGCGACGGCGCCGGCCCGGTCGAATCGTCGATCGCGACCACCGGCGGCCAGGCCATCCACGCCACCGACAGTTTGCCGACGAACGGCGATTACAATTTCAACGACGTCAATTTCACCGGCGACATTTCGAACCTGTCGTCGATCAGCGTCTACTATGTCACCGAAGGCGGCACCGGCGACGGCAGCCTCGCCAATCCGGGCAGCTATATCGGAGCGCAGGCGTCGACCGCCAATGTCGTGGTGCTGATCGACAAGAACGTCAACGGAGCCCAGGAAACCATCGACCTGAGCGGCACGACGTTCAGCCTTGATGACGGGCAGGTGCTGCTCGCCTTCAAGAGCGGCGATGCGGCCGTCGATGTTTCGCAGCTTGGCGTCGACACCAGCGCCGGCGCCTCCGCCGCGTTCCACTTCACCACGGTGCAGAATTCGCCGATCATCTCGGCGCCGGGCGGTATCGATTCGCTGCGGCCGGTGCTGCAGAGCAACAACGCCACCTCGGTGATTAATTTTGCGACATCAGGCACCGGCATCTTCACCGGCGGCATCGAAAACCTGATCGTCCGCAATACCGGCAGCGGCGCGGGCGTTGCCGTCAATGCGACGAGCGCCTCCAGTTTCTTCCTCAGGAACAACGACATCGCGGCCGGCGGCAACGCGCTCAGCCTCGGCACGACGGGTGGCACGGCCGACATGCTGCAACTCAGCATCGACGGCAACACTTTCCAGCGCACCAGCGCCGGGGCTGCCGTCTCGCTCAGTGGCCAGAACCTGTCCGCGACGACGAATTCCATCCTGGTCAATTCGTTTGCCGGCAACACGGTGACCGGCGGCACCGGCGGCGGCATCCTGTTCAGCAACGTTCACTTCAGCGGCGCCGCGGGCGGCACGCTGACGGTCGGCACCACGGGCGCGCGCGTTCAGGGCGACGGCCTGAGCTTCGTCAATCCGATCGGCACGCTGAACCTCACCACGCTCAACGTCGCCAACAATTCCGGCACAGGCGTCCTGGTCAACACCAAGGGCGCCGGCACGGCCTTCTCGCTGAACAACACCGGCGGCGTGGTCGACACGACGGGCGGTGCCGCGTTCAATCTCGATCCGCTGACCGTTGCCATGACGTTCGGCAGCGTCACCGCCACTGGTGGCGCCAGCGGCATCATCTTCGACGATGTCGCCGGCACCTTCACCGTCACCGGCGCGACGACCGTCACCGGCACGACGGGCTTCGGCATCGATGCCATCAACACCAACACCGGCACGTTCAATTTCAACACGGTGACGGTGAACAACACCGCCACGGCCGGCGGCGGCATCCATGTCGCAACCGGCACGCTCAACGTCACCGGGCTCGCCAACATCGACACGTCAACCGGCACCGGCGTCTCGCAAGGCACGGGCTCGACCAGCTTCACCGGCGGCCTGACCATCGACACGTCAAGCGGCGACGGCTTCCTCGGCATCAACGCCGGCTCGATCATCGTGAGCGGAGCCGGCAACACGATCACCACGGCAACCGGCCGGATCGTATCGTTGCAGACCGCAACGATCGGCGCCGGCGGCATGACATTCGACACGCTGAAGGCGACGGGAACGGTCGGCATCGGCGCCGGCGTACAACTCGCCACGGTCTCGGGCGGCACCTTCAACGGCGGCGCCCTTTCCGTCGCCGGCACAAGCAACAATGGGCTGATAGTTCAGAACAGCACGTCGTCAGCGGTCAATTTCAACAGCGTGGTCGTCAGTTCGGCAAGCGCCAACGGCATCTATGTCGTCAACGGCGTTACCGGCCCGGTCACCATCGGCACGGTGACGATAGACAATACGGGTACCGCCGGCGTGCGCGTTGAGAACACGTCCGGCACGATCAACATCAATGGCGGTTCGATCGGCGCCACCAACGACCCGACCGGCTCCGCCGTCCAGGTCGTCGGCGGCGCCGCGACCTTGAACGTCGTCGCTTCGCTCACCAAGACCACCGCAGGCAAGATTGTCGACATCTCCGGCGTTACCGGCGGTACGGTCACCCTGTCCGGCGCGCTCAGCGCCAACACCGCCAGCGACAACGGCATCTACGTCCACGGCAACACCGGCGGCACCTTCAATTTCAACGGCGCCATGACGCTTGCCACGGGCACCAATCAGGCCGTCAATCTGGATACCAATGTTGGCGCCACCGTCAATTTCGCCGGCGGCATGGGTATCACCACCACCTCCGGCCTTGGCTTCGGCGCCACCGGTGGCGGCACGATCAACGTCACCGGCACCAACACGATCCTGACGAGCTTCGGCGGCCAGATCCTGGCCTGGAACGGCATGACCATCGGCGGCAGCGGCGCCACATTCAGCACGCTGACGGCGCAGACCAAGGTCGCAGGCACAAACGATGCGGTCAATTTGACCAATGTCGGCGGCGGTATCTTCAATGGCGGCACGCTCAGCGTCCCGGGTGGAACCAATTCCTTCGGCCTGTTCCTCAACGGCACCAGCGCAACGGTGAACTTCGCCAAGGTGACGATCGCAAATCAGACGGGCACGGCAACCGGCGGCGGCATCAGGATCGACAACAACACCGGCGCGGTGACGATCAGCGACAATACGAGCCTGATCGGCGGCTTCGGCGCCGTGCAGGATATCGGCATCGACATCAATGGCGGCTCCGGCAACGTCACCATCGCGGCGTCGGTGTCGAAGGGAACCGTTGCCAACAACGTCGTCCAGATCAGCGGCCGTACCGCTGGAACCGTGACGCTCAGCGGAACCCTGAGCGCAGACCAGAGTGTCGGCACCGCCAATGGCATCGACGTCAGCAACAACACCGGCGGCACGATCACTTTCTCCGGCGCCGGCAGCGCGCTGAACACTGGAACCACCACCGCCGTCAACCTGGCCAACAACACCGGCGCGACGGTGAACTTCACCGGCGGCGGCCTGGCGATCACCACCACCAGCGCCACGGGCTTCAGCGCGACCGGTGGCGGCACCATCAATGTCACCGGCGCAGGCAACACCATCCAGACATCGTCGGGTCAGATCCTGAACTGGAACGGCGTCGCCGTCGGCGCCAGCGGCGTCAATTTCAGCTCGCTGCACTCGACCGCTTCGGTCGCCGCCGACGCGATCAACCTGACCGGTGTGACCGGCGGCACATTCAATGGCGGCGCTGTCACTGTAGCCGGCACGTCCGCCGGCGGCGACGGCATCGAGATCAACGGCTCGAGCGCCACATTCAACTTTGCCTCCGCCACGATCGCGGCGACCGCCGGCAACGGCATCCTGCTCAGCGGCGCCAACGGCGCGGTGACCTTCACGACGGTGACGATCGACAACACGACGCTGGCCGGCATCAGGATCGACAACAACACCAATGCGGTCAATGTGAATGGCGGCTCGATCGGTGCGACGAACGACCCGACCGACGTCGGCGTCGACATCAATGGCGGCACGGGCGCCGTCACCATCGCCGCGTCGGTGGCCAAGACCACGGCCGGCAATGTCGTCCAGGTCAGTGGCCGTACTGCCGGAACGGTTGCTTTCAGCGGCAATCTGAGCGCGACTGGCGCCGTCGCCAACGGCATCGACGTCAGCGGCAATTCCGGCACGGCGGTGATCAATTTCTCGGGCGCCAGCAAGACGCTGACCACCGGCGCCGGCACCGCCGTCAACCTGACCAGCAACACCGGCGCGACGGTCAACTTCACCGGCGGCGCTCTGGTCATCAACACCACCGGCGGCACCGGCTTCAACGCCACCGGCGGCGGCACGGTGACGGTGCAAGGCACCGGCAACTCGATCACGTCGACAACCGGCACGGCGCTCAACATCGCCAACACGACGATTGGCTCGGGCAACGTGACGTTCCAGAGCATCACATCCACGGCCTCGAGCGGCAATGCCGGCATCGTCCTCGACACGACCGGTTCCAGCGGTGGGCTGAAGGTGACCGGTATCGGCACGACGGCAGGCTCGGGCGGCACGATCTCGAACAAGACCGGCGCCGATATCCTGAACGGGTCGGACGCCAGTGGCCAGACCACGTCCGGAACCAACGGCACCGGCATCTTCCTGCGCAACACGGCGAACGTGTCGCTGGCCAACATGCAGCTCAATGATTTCTCGAACTTCGCCGTCTACGGCAACACCGTGACCAATTTCACGATGACCGGCACGACCATCAACGGCACCAACGGTTCCAACAATGCCGGCGATCTTGAAGAGGCCTCGATCCGCTTCGACAACCTGCTCGGTACCTCTTCGATCACCAGTTCCAACATCAGCGGCGGTTACTGGGGCAACGTCGCCCTCTGGAACACCAGCGGCACGCTGACGCGGCTGACGATGGACAGCAACACGTTTGGCCTGGTCAATGCGACGGGTGGGAACACCAACGTCATTGGACAGGTGTACAACAGCGCGATCGCCAACTACACGGTGACGAACAGCACCTTCGCCGGTACGCGCGCCGACTTCATCGCCTTCCTTGCCAACAACAATTCAGCGATGGATGCGGTCGTACGCAGCAATACGTTCCACAATGGCCAGGCGATCGTACCCGGCGGCGGCACGGCGGTCGACATCCGCAGCGGATCCGGCGGCTTGGCCTCGGCGGCGACGACGACCTTCGATATCTCGCACAATATTCTGACGGATGGCGGGGCCAATGCCTTCGACACGGTCGGCATCTTCGTCGCCAAGGGCCAGGACAATGGCACCATGTCGGGCACGATTGCCAGCAACTCGATTGGGCCTTCGAAGCTGAATTCCAATTCCGATGGCATTTTCGTGCGCTCGGCAGGCACCGGCACGCTGACAACTCTGATCCAGAACAACACCATCACCGGTGTCGGCAACGTCGGCATCCATCTGCAGAACAATGACGGCAGCGCGACGATGAATGCTTCGATCTACGGCAACATCGTATCGTCGCCGACGAGCTCGTTCCCATTTGCCGCGCTGCTGGTCGACAATGGCGCAACCGCGACCGACACCAGCACGACGAATGTCGTCATCGGCACAGGCACTGGAGGCGCGGGCAGCAAGAATACGCTGACGCACAACGCTCTCTATGCGGTCGATGTTTCGCTGAGCAATTTCAACGCCAGCACACACCTCAACCTTTCCAGGAACGGCTCGGCCCAGAGCACCGCTCAAGGTGTCATCACCGACGACAACAATGGTTCTCCGATCGTGGACACGACCGGCGGCAACGGGGCGATCACATTTGTCAACACGTTGCCGGCATTGCCGGCGGTCGTCGCGCCATAAGCTTTCGGGCCGGCTTCAACCGGAAGCCGGCTACTTTTTAATAAAAGCCAAGTTAAAAATATTCTTTTATTTGAACGCCTCCTAACGTTGCGTAAGCTTGTAGTTGTGGGTTAGTATGTACCAACAATGAGGGGGCAGCGATGTCGGAGCCATTTCTTTCCGAAATCAGAATCATGTCTTTCGTTTTTGCGCCGAAAGGCTGGGCTTTGTGTAATGGCCAGCTTCTGCCGATCAACCAGAACCAGGGACTGTTTTCGCTGCTCGGCACCACCTTCGGTGGCGATGGGCGGGTGAACTTCGCCCTGCCCGACTATCGCGGGCGCGTGCCGATGCATGTCGGCGGCGGCCACGCGCTGGGCGAGCGCGGCGGCGAACAGGCGCACACGCTTTTGATCGGGGAATTGCCGTTTCACAGTCATATCGAGCAGGCCACGACCGCCAACGCCGACGTGCCGGCGCCCAACGGCAATTTGCTGGCAACCGTTGCCAACACCTATACGGCGCCTGGCAATCCCACGGCGATGGAGCCCGGCACACTGGCCCCTGTCGGCGGCAACCAGGCGCATATCAACATGCAGCCGTTTCTGACCCTGAACTTCTGCATCGCCCTGCAGGGCATTTTCCCGTCGCCGACCTGAGGAAAAGCAACCATGGCACAACCATATGTTGGCGAAATTCGCATGTTTGCCGGCAATTTTGCGATAGCCGGCTGGATGTTCTGCGAAGGGCAACTGCTGCCCATCTCGGAAAATGAGACCCTGTTCAACCTGATCGGCACCACCTATGGCGGCGACGGCCAGAGCACGTTCGCGCTGCCAGACCTGCGTGGTCGCCTTCCGGTTCATCAGAGCGCTGATTTCGTCCTTTCCCAGACCGGCGGCGTGGAAGAAGTCACGCTTACACCCCAGCAGATCCCTTCGCACACGCATGCGTTCCTTGCTTCGCTGAACAATGCCGCGGCGAGCACCCCCACCGGCAACATGACCGGGCAGGTCGGCGCGTCGCAGATCTACCGCGAGGCGCCGGCGGCCACGCCGATGTCCCCACAGACCGCCGGGCAAACCGGCGGCAGCCAACCGCACACGAACTTCCAGCCCTATCTCTGCGTCAATTTCATCATTTCGCTGTTCGGGATCTTCCCGTCGCCGACCTAAGAGGACCGCCATGGCTGACCCGTTCGTCGCCGAAATCCGCATTTTTCCGTTCAATTTCGCACCCAAGGGCTGGGCCTGGTGCGATGGCCAATTGCTGCCGCTGTCGCAGAACACCGCGCTGTTCTCGTTGCTCGGCACCACCTATGGCGGCAACGGCAAGTCCAACTTCGCCCTGCCCGATTTGCAAGGCCGTGCGCCGATGCACCCGGGGCAAGGCCCAGGGCTTTCACTGCACGATCTCGGCGAGCCGGGTGGTTCGGAGACTGTGCAGTTGCTGATATCGGAAATGCCGCAGCACGGGCACACGCTGATGGCGAACGTCAATCCGGCCAACCTTGCGGCGCCAGGTCCAGCGCGATCCTTCGCGCGTACGTCTCCCGGCACGTCCTATTCGGCGACGGCCACTTTGACGCCGCTCAGCGATCAGGCGGTGCGGCCGATCGGCGGCGACCAGCCGCACAACAATTTGCAGCCCTATCTCACCTGCTATTTCTGCATCGCGCTGCAAGGCGTCTTCCCGCCAAGAACCTGAATTCCGAGCCAACAGGGCAGGACCAATACGATGGCCAAGACAGCAGAACCGAAATCGAAAGCCCCTGCGGCGAAGGCGGCGGCGCCGAAGGCGGCTTCCAGGGCCAGCGCCCGGCCGGTCCGGTCCGGTCCGGCGCCCGTCTACCAGAACATGCCGGCCGGCACGTCGTTCTTCGAACTGTCGCGGCTGATGGTGGTCGCTATCGATACGGCGGCCGGGCGCCTGATCCAGAAGGCGCAAGACGCGCCCAACGGGTCGTGGCCCGCCGCCTGGTCGGCCATCGCTCCCGGCGCCTGGGTGATCATGACCGCCGGCCTGACCAAGGACGGCAGGGTGGCCGTCGTCGCCCAGTTGTCTGGGTCGACCAATCTGTCCTTCATCACCGAGGACGCCAACCAGATCGGCCCGATCGACAAATGGAACACGCCGATCGGTATCGGCGCGCCGCCCGGCGCCGCCTCCTATCAGAAGCTGTCGATGGCGAATGATGCCGACGGCCGCATCGAGGTTTTCCTCACCGACAATCAGGGCAACATCTGGTGGATCTACCAGAATCCGGACCAGATCGTGCAGGTGCAGAAGACCATCACGCCGCCCGGCACCACGACACCGATCGTCGTCACGGTCGACGAGCGCGTTCCGCCGGTTCAGCCGTGGAGCAACTGGCAGCAGATCCCCGGCGGCCTGGTGTCGATCAGGGCCATCCGCCAGGCCGATGGCCGCATCGCGCTTTTCGGCATCAATTCCGGCTTGCATCTCTACCGCTGCCAGCAAGCGATAGCGGAAGCGCTGAAGGTTGCCGACTGGACGGGATGGGTGCAGATCGACACCACGGGCACCGGCGGGTTCACCGAAATGGCGCCGATTGTCGGGCCGCTCGGCGCCACCAATCTGTTCGCCCTGAACCAGAGCGGGCAGGTGCTGCACACGCGCCAGAAGCCGGCCGGCACCGACAGCTGGACGCCCTGGGCCATGACCGAATACAGCCGGGTTGCCAAATACACATTGGCTGCCGGCATCGAGGGCAATGGCGACATCATGCTTGTTGCGTCCGACCAGCAACACGTGCACTCGTTCAACGCCCAGTATGACGCGGCCACTCAAAACTGGTCGGGGTGGCGCGATTTCAACGCTTCGGGCGCCAACACAAGGCTGACGCTCGACTACAATGCCGACGGCCGCGTCGCTTTGTTCAGCCTGATGGGCGGCGGCGCACCCAACGACAACTCGCTGTGGACGCTGTCGCAGATGGGCATCGACAGCACGGAGTGGGAGGACGCCTGGGTGTCGCTTGCCAGCAGCAACGTCAACCAGGCCATAGTCGTGCGCGACCTGACGCCGCCGGTCTGAGCGTTGACTGCGGGCAGCGTGGCAGAAGTCGGCCCGGCACGCCTTCTTCCGGTCTGGTCCCGGTCGCGGCAGGCTGGGCTCGGCTTCCGTGCGGCGACGGAGGCGGATTTGCCGTTCCTGTCGCTTCTCTACGCCTCGACGCGCCTGGAAGAGCTCGCGGTGACGGACTGGACCGAGACGCAGAAGGCCGCCTTCCTCGACATGCAATTCCAGGCGCAACACGCCCACTACAGAAAACACTATCCCGAGGCCGACTGGCTGGTGGTGCAGCGGGCCGGGCAGGACATCGGCCGCCTCTATATCGAGCGCTGGCCAAGCCAGCACCGCATCATCGACATCGCTTTCCTGCCCGCCCATCGCCGCAAGGGATATGGCACGGCGCTGCTGCGCGACCTCATCGACGAGGCATGGTTAGCCGGCAAATCAGCGTCGATCCATGTCGAGAAGAACAATCCGGCGCGGCGGCTTTATGTCGAGCTCGGCTTTGCGGTGGTCGAGGACAAGGGAGTCTATGATTTGATGGCGTGTGCGCGGGCGGGTGAAAGCGCCCGGTGATTTTCGGTTGGCGCTGCCCCTCACCTGCCTGCCGGCATCCTCTCCCCGTATAGTGACGGGGAGAGGGACGCTGTCATCGATGGCTTCGCCAATCATCGGCGTTGCAAGAAAGGCGAAGGCGCGCGGCCAGCCCTCTCGCCCCGTTTACGGGGAGAGATGTCCGGCAGGACAGTGAGGGGCAGCGCCGACAGCAATGATTTTCGCGTCGGCCCAGTCAATGTCACAACCAAATCTCTAATTGAACACCGCCTCATAAAGCCGCCCGGCCGCGTCGGCGGCGATCGGCACGATGAAGATCTCGTGCTCCCTGCCTTGACCCGTGAAGCGATAGGTCGCCTGCGGCAGCGGCGTTTCGCGCGGGCCCCGGAACACCAGTGAGAAGCCGCCACCCGGACGCGGGCTGGCGGCGATGGGCTTGACCGTGCTCAGTTCCAGCGAGACCGGCTTGCCGCCGGCCTCGACGGTGAACACCTGCCCCTGCTCGAAATCCGCTACCGACGCCATGCCGTCACTCCGCTGCTGCCGGGTGCAATCTTGCCGCTTCGCCGCAGGCTGTCCAGAGGCCCTGCGTCTGGCCCGGGCGTTGCGAGACAATTCGCCGGGGCAAAGCGCAAAATACCGCAACGGTCGTGCTTTTATGCGCGCCACGGACACTGTAGTACTTTGTTCCTGCGCCGGAGTCTTGGTCCAGCCAAGATCAGCGCAACAAGAGCAGATGCCGGTCTTGGGGTCTGATGCGCAGCAGCCGGCCTGATCGGCTGGCGGGAGAAAGGGACGGAACCATGGCTGACAACGGGGCAGGAACGGAAGCAGCGCCGGCGGCCGAGGCGATGCCGCTGTTCTATTCGAAGCCGGAGGCGCTCAACCCGGCGCGGCACGGCTCGCTCGGCCTGACCGCGCGCGGCGACTTTGCCTTCGCGCGCACCGCGCACGCCATCCCGGTGGTGGCGTCGGAAATGCCGGCGGCGATGCGCTCCTACCCGATCGTCTTCATCGGCCCGGCCAAATCCCCTGTCATCATCACCGGCGTGCGCCAGGGCGAGAATTTGTTCGTCGATGCCGACGGCCGGTGGACCGCGCCCCACTACATTCCCGCCTATGTCCGCCGCTACCCCTTCATCCTTGCCGAGGATCCGACCACGGCAGGCCGGCTGACGCTGTGCGTGGACAGGGCAAGCGAGCGGGTCATCGACCAGCTCATGGCGCCGTTCCGCGAAGACAAGGTCGCGCCGTTCTTCAGCGGCACGGAGCCGACCGAAGCAACCAAGCAGGCGCTCGCCTTCTGCAATCAATTCCAGATCGACTTCAGAGCCACCCGCGAGATGATCGACAAGATCGACGCGCACGGCTTGTTTGCGCCGCGCCAGAGCAAGGTGACGCTGGAAGGCGGCGAAGTGCTCAACCTCACCGATTTCCAGGTGATCGACGAGCCGGCCTTCAACAAACTGAGCGACGCGGCCTTCCTCGACCTCAGAAAATCCGGCGCGCTCGGCCTGCTCTACTGCCACCTCGCCTCAACCAACAGCTGGACGTCGCTGGTGCACCAGGCATCGCTGCGCAAGGCGGATGGGGTGAAGGGCGGCTGAAGGCCGGGGGTAGCGGCTAACCACGAATTTTCCATCCATGCGAGTAACGTATCAACCTCGCGGCCAAAACCTAGCGGAAAGCACCCAAACCATCGACGGGATCGCTCATGTGGTCGGCAGGAAGTCGATGCCGGTTTCCTGCTCTTGCGAAGCACAATACGTCAGGTACACCTAGACGGCGGAGGAATTTCTATGATTACGGCCCATCAACACACGGTTTCAGAAGTACTTGGCGATAAGTTTTTGCACGAGATACCTCCCTATCAGAGACCTTACGCTTGGACACCAGATGAAGCTCGGGAGCTTTATCAAGATTTGAAGGAAGCTGTCGAAGCATCAAGTGGTGAGCCATATTTTCTCGGAAGCATTGTGCTGATTCGGCCGCAAGGCGAATTGGTCGGCCAGGTTGTTGACGGCCAACAGCGCTTGACCACGCTGACGATTCTCGCCGCCGTACTACGCGACATTGCGACTGATAAAAATGAAAAGGAAGCACTGGCGGCGGCTGTCTACATTGAGCCGAACCAGTTTAAGGCGCAGGTTGAAGCGGTGAGGGTTCGTGCGCACCAACGCGACCGGGTATTCTTCCGAGATTCGGTTCAAGTTCCGGGCGCCACCTCCAAGGAGGTTTCATCTCAGGAGCCTGGAAACGAGGCACAGCGTTTGATATGGCGAAATATCCAGGCCTTTCGCCAACTTGTATCGGTCCTTCCTGAGATCGAACGACAAGCATTGGTGGCTTTCCTCCTCAACAAATGCGTTCTCGTGGTGGTGGCAACGGAATCAAGATCCGCGGCGCTGCGCATCTTTAGAGTACTGAATGATCGTGGAATGGACCTCTCGAATGCGGACGTAATTAAAGCTGATCTGCTCGCCAAATTTACCGACGAGAGCGAAATGGCCCATCAAGCTGAGCGATGGAGAGAGTTCGAGAACGATCTTGGACGGACTGAGTTCGAAGGTCTTTTGGAAACGATCCGATTCATTCACGAGGAGGCAAAAAGCAGGCAGAGTTTGAGTGAGGCATATGCCGATCGCTTTCGTAGTAGCAACGCTGCTGCTGTCAGAGATTTTCTTGGTAATGAGTTAGCCCCTGCAAAGCGCCTTTACGGAAAAATACTGGACTGCGACAGCAGTGATTTTCCCGCAGAGTTGCGTGTTTCAGCCTCGGAGGCGATGGCCGGCTTGAGCCTGGTCCCCAATAAGGACTGGATACCCGTAGCGATCGAGGCTTCGTTGAAACTGGGTGCCGGAGCCAGCTTAGTTCAAACGCTAGCCAAGCTTGAAGGGCTCGCATGGGCCATGCAGCTTGCTCGTCGGTACGACACGCAGCGCATGAATCGATATGTTGAAATTCTCCGTGCCCTCAAGAAGGAAGAACACGAATTGTCTGTCGCCCTTACTCTGACGGCGGACGAGATTTCAGAAGCGTGGCAGTCCTTAACTGGTCCGCTTTATAGCCGATTTCCAACTCGAGTGGTTCGAGCGATGCTTGAACGCCTTGATCGGCTAATGGCAGAGCAGCCGGTAGTGTGGGACGGACAGAAAACAGTTGAGCACATTCTTCCGCAGAATCCCGAGCCGGGCGCTTGGGACCACATTATGCCGGAAGAGCGAGAGGTAATGACGCACAGTCTAGGCAATCTTGTCCTCCTAACTTCTCGCAAGAACTCTAGCGCATCAAATCTTGGCTTTCGCGAGAAGATCGTTGTGTATTTCGGGCTCGGAGGCGCTTCGACAGCTAAAAAACGCGCCACGTATGCCAGCGTCCAAGAATTATCTCACATCGATACCTGGGATGTGATTACTTATACGTCCCGACACACGCGTCATGTTGAGATGTTGGCAAAACGTTGGGGGATTTCCGTCCCAGAGGCTGCTCGGGGAAATGAGAGCCGATAAGCTTAGCTGCCAGAAAACCGGCCTTCAGTAGACAGTCTTAGTTATGTAGGTGAGGGTGGCCATCCCGCAATCTCGACCAGAGGTTGGGTGTGCGCCACCGCACCACCACGATTGTCGCACTTTCTATTCTGACCTCGATCATCGAGCGAATGGCGGCCTTATAAGGCAAGCCAAAATGCGAAAAAGCCGCGGCGGACCGCGGCTTTTCGATGCTTGATTTCCATTGAGGAAATTGGAGCGGGTGAAGCGATTCGAACGCTCGACCCCAACCTTGGCAAGGTTGTGCTCTACCCCTGAGCTACACCCGCTCACACGGCGTCTTGGCCGCAAGCCGGGCCTATATGGCTGAAGAGCGCGGCGATTGCAACAGGGAAATCGCAGGGTTTTTGCAACACGCCAGGCGATGCCGGCAAACCGCCCGCGCCGCGCGGATTTTGCCGCGCCGTTGCGCGATGGTCTTGTGTCGGCCACCGCATTGGCCGTAAACGGCAAGGCAGGAATTGGACGAGAAGAAGATCGATGCCGAAGAGCGAAGCCGAACTTTTTGCCTTTCTTGCCGAACTCGGCATCGCCGTTTCGACGATACGCCACCCGCCGCTCTATACGGTGGCCGATTCGCAGGCGCTGCGCGGCGAAATCGCCGGCGGGCACACCAAAAACCTGTTCCTGAAGGACAAGAAGGACAATTTCTTCCTGGTCACCGTCGGTGAGGACGCCGTCGTCGATCTCAAGCAGATCCACCAGCTGATCGGCGCCGCCAGCCGCGTTTCCTTCGGCAAGCCGGAGATGCTGATGGAGCTTTTGGGCGTTTCGCCGGGCGCCGTTACCGTCTTCGGTGTCATCAACGATACCGCCAACCGGGTGAAGCTGGTGCTCGACGAGGAATTGATGGCGCATGCCGTCATCAACGCGCATCCGCTGACCAATGAGGCGACGACATCGATCGCCGCGGCCGATCTCATCAGATTCGTCGAGGCAACCGGGCATGATGCTGCTATCTTGAAAGTCTCGGCATGATCGCCACATGCATGGCGAAACCGACTTCCAATGACATGGCGCCGACCCGCGGGCCGGCGGCGCGACCGAAAAGGTGACGAGATGAGCGACAACAAGCCGTTTGGCGGGTCATTCGGCAGCAGTGGCGGCCAGTATGCCACCACAGTGCAGTATGGCGGAACCGCCCCCGCGCCGGCAAAGGTCGCGCTTGGCGATGCGCCGGCCGCGCCCGTTGCCGGCGGCGATGTCATCAAGGACACGACGACCGCGGCCTTTGCCGCCGACGTCATCCAGGAATCGCGGCGCCAGCCGGTGCTGGTCGATTTCTGGGCGCCGTGGTGCGGTCCCTGCAAGCAGCTGACGCCGCAGCTGGAAAAGGCGGTCAAGGCGGCCGGCGGCAAGGTCAAGCTGGTCAAGATGAACATCGACGACCACCCCTCGATCGCCGGCCAGCTCGGCATCCAGTCCATTCCCGCCGTCATCGCCTTCAAGGACGGCCAGCCCGTCGATGGCTTCATGGGCGCAATCCCTGAGAGCCAGATCAACGAATTCATCACCAAGGTCGGCGGCAAGGGCAATGGCGCCCCGGCTGTGGCCGACGCGCTGGCGGCAGCGGCCGAAGCGCGCGAGGCCGGCGACATGCAGACCGCCGCCGACATTTTTGACGCCGTCCTGGCGCAGGCGCCTGAGACGATCGAGGCGATCGCCGGGCTGGGCGACCTGCTGTTCGAGGCCGGCGACACGGAAGGCGCCGAGGCGTTGCTGGCAACGGCACCCGAGGCCAAGAAGGACGCGCCTGTTCTCGCCGCCTTGCGCGCCAAGATAGCGCTGGCCGCGCAAGCCGCAGCGCTTGGCAATCCGGCCGAGTTCGAGCGCCGCCTGGCTGAGAATCCCAAAGACCATCAGGCGCGTTTCGATCTGGCCATGATCCAGAACGCCAGGGGCGAGCGCACGGCGGCAGCCGACAATCTGCTGGCCATCATCAAGGCCGACCGCGCCTGGAACGAGGATGGCGCGAGGGCGCAATTGCTGCAGCTGTTCGAGGCCTGGGGCATGACCGACGAGGCGACGCTGGCCGCGCGGCGCAAATTGTCGGCGCTGCTGTTCTCCTGAGCCGGCGGCTCAATCGTCGCACGGGCTTGGCGTCGGCGGTGGCCGCGCCAGATTAGGTACCTGACTTCAGCAGGCCGATGCTCCCTGTGGCGGAAGGCGGAAGAAGTCGATCGGAGGAATGAGGTGCAAGCGGGAAACGCGCATTACCGGCTCGCCAAGGATCTGCCGTCGACGATCCCGATCTTTCCGCTCGAGGGGGCGCTTTTGCTGCCGGGCGGTCGCATGCCGCTCAACATTTTCGAGCCGCGCTATTTGCAGATGGTGGACGAGGCGGTCGCCGGCTCGCGGCTGATCGGCGTCATCCAGCCCCGTCTCGACGGCGCACTGCGCGAGGATGGCGAGCCGGAGCTCTGCAATGTCGGCTGCGCCGGCCGCATCATCGCCTTCTCCGAAACCGGCGACGGCCGTTACCTGATTTCGCTGCAAGGCGTGTTCCGCTTCCGCATCGCCCATGAGCTGACGGTCAAGACGCCGTTTCGCCAGGCGAAGCCCGCGCCCTTCATCGCCGATCTCGATGACGATCCGGCGGCCAACGAGATCGATCGGCCGGCGCTGCTGAAGGCATTTCGCGCCTATCTGCAGGCCAACGATCTCGAAGCCGACTGGGAAAGCGTCAGCCGCGCCGAAAATGCCATGCTGGTCAACGCGCTGTCGATGATGGCGCCCTACGGTCCGGCCGAGAAACAGGCGCTGCTCGAGGCGGCGGATTTGAAGACGCGGGCCGAGACGCTGATCGCCATCACCGAAATGGCGCTGGCGCGCGAGAATGAGGATTTTGGCTCGAGCTTACAGTGAGAGGGTGCGATGGCGGGGCGTGACGGAAAGAAGATCAATGTCGATCCCAAGCTGCTGGAACTGCTGGCCTGCCCGCTGACCAAGGGGCCGCTGGCCTGGGATCCGGAGCGGGGTGAGCTGATCTCGCGGGTCGCCAAGCTGGCTTATCCGGTGCGGGACGGCATCCCGATCATGCTGCCTTCGGAGGCACGGACGCTCTCGGCGGAGGATGTGCTGGCGCCGCCGCCGAGGCTGAGCGGGCCTTCCTGAATTTCGCTGTGTGTAGAAGTGGTCAGAGGCCGGCGGGACAGCGCCCCCCTCTGCCCTGCCGGGCATCTCCCCCACTTGGGGGGAGATCGGCAGTTTCGCCGCCCAGTTCGTCTTTCAACGTTGGAGATTGGCGAAAGCCGGGATGACAGCCAATCTCCCTCCTTGTGGGGGAGATGTCCGGCAGGACAGAGGGGGGCGCTGGCCCGCCGGCATTCTATTCGTAATCGCTCCAGCTGCGACACCGGAGCAGGCCAATGCCTACTGGAAATTCCGCCCCTTGGGCATGACACGTTCCGCCTCTTCCGACAGCGTTGCGAGGTCCCCGACCTGTGTGTCTCTAAGCACCGGCGCTCCCGCCCCGCTGACCTTCTCCAGAAGCACGGTGAGCCAGGGCGTCAGATCCTCGATCTTTTCCGCGACGATATGGATCACACCGGATTCCGACTGCAATTTCCCGCTGACCTTGACGAACCGCGCACCCATGACGATGGGTCGGAAACGGTCGAAGGTTCTTTGCCAGAAGATGACGTTGGCGACCGCCTTGTCGTCCTCCAGCGTCAGGAAGATCGCGTTGCCTTTGCCGGGGCGCTGCCGCACCAGCACCAGGCCGGCGACGGAGACCCGCCTGCCGTCGCGTACCAATGGCAGGTTGGCATTGGGCGTGATGCCGGCGCGGTCGAGCCGCTCGCGCAGGAAAGCGACCGGATGCGCCTTCAGCGACAGGCCGAGCGAGCGGTAATCGTGGATGACGTGTTCGCCAAGCGGCATTTTCGGCAGCTTCGTCTCGGGCTCCAGTTCGCGCAGTCGCAGCGCCGGCTGGTCGAACAGCGGCAGCTTTTCGGCCGCACTCCTGGCGCCCAGCGCGCGCACGTCCCAAAGTGCGGCACGGCGGTCGAGGCCGATCGAGCGGAAGGCATCGGCCTGCGCCAGCCGCTCGATCTCGTCGACATCGAGGCCGGAACGCAGCCAGACATCGCGGACGTTTTCGTAGCCTGCACCGCGCCGCTTTGCGAAAGCCTCCATGCGTTCCTTGGAAAGACCCTTGATCTGCCGGAAGCCGAGCCGCAGCGCATGGTTCGTCTCGATAACACCGCGCATTTCGGCATGGCGCGGCAGGATGCGGGCCGGGTCGAAAGGCGCTTTTTCCAGAGTGCAGTCCCAGACGGAGAAATTGACGTCGACCTCGCGGATGTCGACGCCATGGTCGCGCGCGTCACGCACGAGCTGCGCCGGCTGGTAAAACCCCATCGGCTGCGAATTCAGGATCGCGGCGCAAAACACGTCGGGATAGAAGGTCTTGAACCAGCACGAGGCATAGACGAGCAAGGCGAAGGAAGCGGCGTGGCTTTCGGGAAAGCCGTACTCGCCAAAACCCTCGATCTGCTTGAAGCAGCGCTCGGCGAAATCCTTGGTGTAGCCCTTGCCGACCATGCCATTGATCATACGGTCGCGGTAATTGCCGATGGTGCCGGTGCGCTTGAAGGTGGCCATGGCGCGGCGCAATTCGTCGGCCTCGCCCGGTTTGAAACCGCCGGCGACGATGGCGATATTCATCGCCTGTTCCTGGAACAGTGGCACGCCAAGCGTCTTACCCAGGATCGCTTCCAGCTCTGGCTTTTGATATTCGGCCGCTTCCTTGCCTTGCCGGCGGCGCAGATAGGGGTGGACCATGTCACCCTGGATCGGACCTGGCCGCACGATCGCCACTTCGATGACGAGGTCATAGAAATCGCGCGGCTGGAGCCGCGGCAGCATCGACATCTGCGCGCGAGACTCGATCTGGAAGACGCCGAGCGTATCGGCGCGGCAGATCATGTCATAGACGCGTTGGTCCTCTGCCGGGAGAGTGGCCAGCACATAGGGTTGCCCGTATGGGTCCCGTGCCTTCGGATAGTGGTCGGTAAGCAAGGTGAAGGCGCGCTGGAGGCAGGTCAGCATGCCGAGCGCCAGGATGTCCACCTTAAGGATCTTCACCGAGTCGAGATCGTCCTTGTCCCATTCGACCATCTTGCGCTCGTCCATCGCCGTCTTGACGATGGGCACGATCTCGTCGAGCCGGTCCCTGGTGATGACGAAGCCGCCGACATGCTGCGACAAATGACGGGGGAAGCCCATGATCTCGTTGGCCCGTTCCATCACATGCCGCGATGTGGGGTCGCTACGGTCGAGGCCGCCGGCGCGGGCTTCCTTCTCGCCGAGCTCCGAGGTCGACCAGCCCCAGATCGAGCCGGAAAGCGACGCCCGGACATCTTCCGAAAGGCCCATCGCCTTCGACACCTCGCGCAGCGCCGAGCGGCCGCGATAGCTGATGACGGCGGCGGCTAGAGCCGTGCGCTTGGAGCTGTATTTTTCGTAGATGTACTGGATGACGGTTTCGCGCTTTTCGTGCTCGAAATCGACGTCGATGTCTGGAGGTTCGTTCCTCTCCTCGGAAATGAAGCGCTCGAACAGCGAATCGATTTTCTCCGGCCCCACTTCGGTGATGCCGATGCAGAAGCAAACCACCGAATTGGCAGCCGAACCACGACCCTGGCAGAGAATATCCTTGCTACGGGCGAACTTGACAATGTCGTAGACGGTCAGGAAGTAACGGGCATAGTTGAGGCGCTCGATCAGGGCGAGCTCTTCCTCGATGCGCTTGATCACGGAGGCAGGAACGCCGGCCGGATAGCGGTTGACCGCTCCCTCCCGCGCCAGTCTTTCCAGTTCGGCCTGCGGCCCGAGTCCGGATTCCGTCGGCTCGTCGGGGTAATTGTACTGGAGGTCGCTGAGCGAGAAGGTCAATTCTTCCGCAAAGCGCAGTGTCTCGGCCAGCGCCTGCGGATGGCGGCGAAACAGGCGGGCCATTTCCAGCGGCGGCTTCAGATGGCGTTCGGCATTGGCGGTGAGCTCCAGCCCGACCTCGGCGACGGGTGTGTTGAGGCGGATCGCGGTCAGCACGTCCTGCAGTGGGCGTCGTTCGGCCGTGTGGTAGAGAACGTCATTGGTCGCCATCAGCGGGATGCCGGTCGTCTCGGCCAGCGCCGCCGCCTGCTCGATCCGGAAACGGTCATGGCCGGCATAGTCGGGAGAGACGCCAAGCCGCAGGGCCTTACCAAAACGGTCCTTGAGCTGGCGAAGCAGGGCAAGCCTGCCGTCCGCGTTCGCCGTCAGATCGGGCAGCACCGCCAGCGACATCAAATCCCCCCATTCGACCACGTCGCTGCGCTGGAGCAGGGTGGCGCCCTTTTCGGTCTCGTCGCGCAGATTGGCTTGGGTCAGCATGCGGCACAGATGCCCCCAGCCGGCGCGATCCCTGGGATAGGCGAGAATATCCGGCGTGCCGTCGCCAAAAACCAGCCGGCAGCCGGGGTGATAGGCGAGTTTTTCGACCTTGGCCTGCTGCCAGGCGCGCACCACGCCGGCCACCGTGTTGCGGTCGGCAAGGCCGATCGCGGAGAAGCCCAGCAGCTTGGCCGCGACCACCAGTTCCTCCGGCTTGGAGGCGCCGCGCAGAAAGGAGAAATTCGACTGGATGCCGAACTCGGCATAGGGGATGACGGTCAGTGCGTTCATGCGAAGACCCCATGCATGAACCAGCGCGGCGGCACCTGCGGGTTGCCGTAAAGGCCTTGCCGGTAGAGCCAGTAGCGGCGGCCGTCGACATCCTCGATGCGGAAATAGTCGCGGGTCGATGTGACCGGATCGCTTGACGCTTCACGCCACCATTCGGCGGCGATACGTTCGGGACCCTCGGCACGGGTGACGCGGTAGAGCGCGCGCCGCCAGCGGAAATTGAGCGGCGGACCCTCGGGCATTTCGGTCGCCGGCACGTCGATGGGCTCGGGCGCGCGGAACAGCCGGATCGGCCGTTCCGGCGGGAAGATGGTTTTGGGCGCCTGCAGTCTGTCCGGCTTCTTCGGCGGTGTGGTCCGGCGCGGTGCCTCCGTGAAGGGGATGGTGGCGACGGCGCGTTCCGGCAGATGGCTTTCGACGAGAACCGGCTGCAGCACCGCGCCCTCGCCGAGCCGGGCGCGGATGCGGTCGGCGAACAGCGCGATGTCGGCGCCATCGTCGGTCACCTCGCCGGTCAGATCGGCCTGCGCCATGTCGAAGGCGGCGGCGGCCAGCACCGAGAGGCGAACCAGATCGAAGCCGTAGCCGGCATCGATGTCCTGCTCGAGCGCTGCCAGCCTTTCATGGAACAGTTTCTGGATCAGCCTGGTGTCGCGCAGCGGCCGCGAGGTGCCGAGCGCAATGCGGCTGACGGCGCCGTCGACACGGAAGAGCAGCAACGCCAGCGTCCGGGCGCCTTCGCCACGGCGCTCGAGATCGGTCTTCAAGGTCGTCGCCAGCAGGCCCACCAGCCGTTCGATGTCCTCGGTCAGGGTGATGGGCTCGGCAAGATGGCGTTCGACCGAAAGCGGCGCCACGGGAAGGCGCGGCGAGACCGCCTCGTCGAGACGGCCAAGCGCCTGGTCGAGACGCAGCAGCAAGGTGGCGCCGAAGCGGCGGGCGAGCGGCGCGCGGGGTGCCGCCATGACGGCGCCCGCCGTGCGCAGGCCCACACTTTCCAGGCTGGCGCGGGTCGCCGGGTCGATGCGCAGTGCAGCGAGCGGCAAGGGTGCGAGCAGGGCTTCCTCGTCGCCGCCATCAACGATGCGGTCGCCGCAAAAGCGTGCCGCCGCCCAGGCCGCGCCCGGTGTCGGGGCAAGGCCGGCGCGGACATCGAAACCCTGATGGAAGAAGCGCGACAGGATGTCGTCCAGCATGGCGCGTTCGCCGCCGAACAGATGGGTGCAGCCGGTGACGTCGAGGAACAGGCCGTCCGCGCCGTCCAGCGCCACCAGCGGGGTGTAGCGGTCGCACCAGTCGGCCAGGCCTTCGAGCAGGCGCCGGTCGGCCTCCGCATCGGCCTCGACGATATCGATCGACGGATGCATGGCGCGCGCATCGGCGATGCCCATGTCGCGCTTCAGGTGCAGCGCCTCAGCCCGCTCGTCGAGGGCCGAAATGCGCTGCGCGTTGCCCTGGCGATGGCTGACCACCAGCGGCGGATGATCCGGCGGCCGGGAACGCCATGACCGCCCCAGACGCTGCCGCAGGATCCTTTCGGCCGCCAGATAGGGAAACCACAGCGACAGGATCCTCTGTCCGTTGTTTCTGGCCCCTTCTTTCGTCGAATGCGCGTTCATCGGGGTTCCACTCCAGTGTGAATTGTCCAGGCAGGGCCGTGCGGCTCTTGCCGATGGTGATGGTAAAGGCGGGGCGGCCGATCGAACCGGCGAGCGGCCCGGCGATGGTGGCGCGTGGCGTGGCCGGCGCCGACGAGACGATGAGCCGAACGGGCGCTGCCGTCGGTTCGGGCGCGGCGGCCTGCCGCAGTAGAAACACCGGGCGGCCGGCAGCCTGCGCCCTGGCATGCAGCCGGCGCGTCGCTGTCAGGTCCAGCCGCTGCGGGTTGCCACGGATTTCCAGGATAACGGCAGCGAGCGCCGTCATCCGGGCGGCCTCCTCGGCGACCCACAGTGCGTCGACGAGCTTTGGCGCCTCGGAAAACAGCAATTGCCCGGGCTCGATGCCGAACGAGGCCTGCAGCCCCCTGGCATAGGGAAAGCCGGCCTCGCGGAAGATTTCCGTGGTGCCGATCCAAAGCACCGGCAGCCCTTGCGCCTGCTTGAGGATCAGGCTGGTGAGCGACAGGGCGAAACCGGCGACGGCTCCGGCATCGCGGGTTTCCAGGCCATGGATTTCGCTGAGCGCGGCTTTCGGCAGGCCGCCGCTCAGGGCGGCATCGAGCCGTTCGACGCCGATGGGCAGGAAGGCATCCGGCAAGGCCGCCGCAATGCCGCGCCGGACGATCGTGAGATCGACATCGGCGCTGACATCAGCATCAAGGAGTGCGCCAGCCGGCGCCTGCAGGCGTTCGGGCAGCGTTCCCTCGATTTTCGCGATCTGGCGGCGCAGGGCAAAAACAGTTTCCCGCGCCACGGCTGATATCGCCATGACGGTCAGTGTCCACTCACAATTGTTCCTGTTATGTTCCTATAGATTCCAGAGGGCAGCAGAAGAGTCAAGCAGAGTCATAAGGAATTTATTCCTCAGTGAGGTGGCCACGAGCCCAGCGTATGGGTAGATCGCAGCATCCCGTGATTTCGTCATCCTAGGGCGAAGCAGCCGCGCAGCGGCGTCGCGGAGACCCTGGGATCCATGCCGCGACCTCGACTGTGGAGTGCAGCGGAGCAGAATTCTGCACCGTTGCGGCGCTCAAGAGTCCCGGCATGGATCCTCGGGTCTGCGCCGCGTCGCTGCGCTTCTTGCTCCGCCCGTGGATGACGAACCGATGGGCTTTTCTTCGCCAATCGCCAACGCATCTGGCTCGTCAACACAACGACCCCGTCAACTTTCTGCGCTGAAAACTAGCGCTGGCCGCCAAGAGCCAGCCGTGCGGCCAGACCCGCGAACACGGTTCCGAGCAGGACCTGCGGTGCGCGCTGGAACCGCGTTCGCCTCGACAACGCCGTTCCGATCCGGCTGGCGGTCAGGATGACCAGGCCGTTGACCACCAGCCCGATCAGATTGAGCACGGTCGCCAGCAGCAGGATCTGGCCGGCGACGGAACCGGCCTCAGGGCGCACGAATTGCGGGAACAGCGCCAGCACGAACAGCGCCATTTTCGGGTTGAGCAGATTGGTCAGCAGGCCTTGCCGAAAAATCCGGCCGCGCGAATAGCGTGGCAGGCCGGCGACCGGGGCAAAAGCCGTTCCGTCGGAACGGAATGCCTTCCAGGCGAGCCAGGCGAGGTAGGCGGCGCCGGCATAGCGCACGATGTCGTAGGCGATGGGCGCTGCCAGGAACAATTGCGACAGGCCGAAGGCGGCGGCCAGCGCGTGGCAATAGGTGCCGGCGGCGATGCCGGCATAGGTCGCCAGGCCCGAGGCGCGTCCCTGGCTGGCGCTGCGTGACGCAATCAGCAGCATGTCTGGCCCCGGCGTCGCGGTCAGCGCGAGGCAGGCAATGGCGAAAAGTCCGATGGTGGAAAGGTCCGGCATGAGAACTCCTGAGAGATGGCCGGAACCGACCCCTACGCGATTCCCCGGCCGCGGCAAAGGCGCTGCGGCGAGAATTGCCGCTTCATTTGCCTCGACCGGCGCGAAAGCCTATATGCCGGGTTCAAAGGACAAAGCATGGCCCGCATCTATAAAACCCGCACCTGGCATAGCGAACTCGCGCCCTCGATGGAGGAGTTCGAGTTCCTGGCACTGGAGGCCTACGCCCATTTGCCGGAGGACTTTCGCAAGCTGACCGGCGAGATCGTCATCCAGATCGCGGAATTCCCGACCGACGAGATCATGGACGATCTGTCGCTGGAAACGCCCTTCGACCTGCTCGGCCTGTTCGAGGGCCGTGGCATCGCCGAGCGCTGGAACCCGCAGACCGGCGAAGGCCCGAACCGCATCACGCTCTACCGCCGCGCCATGCTCGACTACTGGGCCGAAAACGAAGAAACGCTGGGCGACATCGTCACCCATGTGCTGATCCACGAGATCGGCCACCATTTCGGCCTGTCGGATGATGATATGGAGAAGCTCGAAGAGGCGGCCGAGTAGGCTGTGCCGATATTCAGGTGAGGCCGACCTGCGAATGGCGGCTTCCTACGCTTCCCAGTTCTACTGCGTCGCAGTAGAACTGTAATCACGTACCCAAATTACGCTCCGTTCCGGTTCTCGGAACCCACGATTCTCGACTAGGCCTGACCTGAATCTCGACACAGCCTGCGTCCGAGCAGGCAGCGAGCCGATCACATGCGTCATCGTCTTGCCCAATTATACAAGTTTTGATATAAATCTGCTATGCCAGTGACGAAGCGCCTAGAGTTTCTGGGAGATTCTCTTGCCTAGCTCCGGGATTTTCCTGAACCGGCGCGCAAGGAAACAGGCGTTCAGTTGCATAAGGTTCAGCTCGGACTTGAGCCAAGCGACTGGAAGCCGATGACGACGGTAGGTCCCAGTGTGCGGGAAATCCGCGTCCGTGACAACACCGGCGCGTTCCGGGTGCTTTATGTCGCGAGCATAGGTGACACCGTCTATGTGCTGCACGCCTTCCAGAAGAAGACGCAACAAACGACGAAACGAGACCTGGATCTTGCCGCATCGCGGTTCAGGCAAATCTAACGGAGGCAGGGCGATGGAACGTCAGAGTTTTGAAAACGTCTGGGACGCGCTCGAGAATACTCCGGCCGAGTCCGCCAACATGACGATGCGCTCCAACTTGCTGATCGCGATCGAGCAGCGGGTGCGGAGTTGGGACGTTACCCAGGCCGAAGCAGCCACCCGCCTGGGGATCACCCAGCCGCGGCTTAGCGACCTCCTGCGGGGCAGGATCGCGAATTTCAGCCTGGACACGTTGATCAACCTTGCCGCACAGGCCGGACTGAGTGTGCGTCTTGATATTGCAGATGCCGCCTGATGCTGTCGTCTACCAGTCGCTAAGCTTGGTGTCCGGCCCGTATTCCTGGCCGTCGATATCCTTCACCACGGCCTGGCCGCAGCGCATGGTTTTGGCTTTCTTGTCATAGGCGTAGGTCGGCGAGCCGAAAAGGTGCCAGCCCTTGTTCAGTGCCGCCGTCACCTTGTGGCAGAAGCTGGCATCGTCCGAGGCGGTCAGAAAGCGGTAGAGTTTCATTTTTCAGTCCTGTCGTAAGTGCCCATAGCCCGCAAGCATGGGGTGATATCATGCGCCGATGGCGGCGGCTTTCGCCAGCAGTTTTTCGGCCTGCGCCAGATGCAGCCGCTCGACCATCCTGCCGTTCAGCGAAATCACGCCTTTGCCAGCATTCTCTGCAAGTGAAAAGGCGTCCTTGACCAGCTGTGCCTCGGCCAGCGCCTGCGTTGACGGCGCGAAGGCGCGGTTCGCCGCTTCGATCTGGGCCGGATGGATAAGGGTCTTGCCATCGAAGCCCATGGCGGCGCCTTCCGCGCACTCGCGGGCAAAGGCATCGAGGTCGCGAAAATCATTGGCAACGCCGTCGAGCATGTCGAGGCCGCCGGCGCGCGCGGCCAGCACCATCTGCATCAGCCATGGCACGAGGTAGCGCCGGTCCGGCGTCGCCAGCACGCCGGTGTCCTTGGCCAGATCGTTCGTTCCGGCAACGAAACAATTGAGGCGCGAGGCGGGATCGCGGCCCAGTTCGGCAATGGCGCCGATGTTGAGCAGCGCCTTCGGCGTCTCGATCATCGCCCACAGTTTCACGCTGTCGGGGGCAAAATTGTCGTCGAGCACATCGCCGACTTCGAGGACATCGCGCGGCGTGGCGACTTTGGACAACAGGATGCCGTCGGGTTCGAATTTTGCCGCGGCTAAGAGGTCGTCGGCGCCCCATTCGCTGGCCAGCGCATTGACGCGCACCACCATCTCGCAACGCCTAGCGGGGCGATTGGCGAAAATTCCGGCCAGCTTGTCGCGAGCGGCAATCTTGTCGGCCGGGGCGACGGCGTCCTCCAGATCGATGATGACGGCGTCGCAGAACAGCTGCGCGATCTTGGCCAGCGCCTTGTCGTTGGAGGCCGGGACGTAGAGCACAGAGCGGCGCGGGCGGTAGGGTTCGGTCATATCCGATCTATGCCGCCTGTGGGTGGTGTAGGCAAGCACCCGACTGGTGAGATGAGCCAATCGCGAAAGCTGGCGGCGCCAACGCTCGGAAAAGGATTGCGGGCAGCGCACCAGCCGTGAAGCGCAGCCTCTGCACGAAAACTGCACACGTTTGCGGAAAACCTCCTCGGATCCGCCCCGCCATCTCCCCGCCCGCCTGCGAGACAGGGGCATGCACAAGCGAGCAAAACCCCGTTGGTCTCTGCCCTACCGGCTGCGCAGCGAAGGCTGGTGGCTGGTCGATCCGCCGCGCGCGAACCCCACAGCGAACCTCATTCCCTTTGTCCGCAAGAGCCCGCCGCCATGGCGACCGGCCTCGATCAGGAAGGCCAGATCATGACATCGTTTTTCACCGCCGCGCCGAGCTATTGCAGCCGCTTCGGCGTCGCCGTGCTGCTGGTCGTGATGGCGGATTTTCTGTTCTATGGCCAGCCTGCCGGGATCACGATCTTCCTCTTCGCCATCCTGGTTGCCGCCGCGGTCGTCGCAGTGCATCCCGCGGCCTTCAGCGACATCAGGGTCTGGCTTAAGCCCGCCGCTTTGCTTGTCGCGCTGCTGCCGCTCGCCGAAAATGTCAGCGCCTTGTCGGTGTCGATTGCGCTGGCGGCCCTGGTCGTCTTCGCGCTTTCGCTGAGTGGTCGTCTGCGGCACAGCATCGCCCGCATTCCCGGCCAGATCGCGCTGTTTTGGCTGGCAGCGCCGTTCCGGTTCGTTCGCGATTTCATCCGTTGGCGCAAGACGGCGCGGCGCTTCGGCCGGCGCCGCGTGCGGCTGGCGGCGATCGCGGTCTGGGTGATGCCGTTGACGCTGGGCGCCGTCTTCCTGGCGCTGTTCGGCGCCGCCAATCCGATCATCGATTACTGGCTGTCGCTGATCGACCTGATGAAGCTGCTCGATCTGATCCAGCTGGCGCGCATCGCCTTCTGGCTGTTCGTGCTCGCCGGTGTCTGGGCTTTTTTGCGGCCACGCCTGCCGCGTTTTTCGAAGCGCGCCTCCCGGCCAAAGTATACCCCTGCCGCTCAACCGGCGGTCAATCCACAAAGGCACGTCATCGAGGACATCGTGTTCGGCAAGGCAGCCATCCTGCGCGCCTTGATCGTCTTCAACGTGCTGTTCGCGCTGCAGACCGGGCTCGATGCCACCTATCTGTGGGGCGGGGCAGCGCTTCCCGACGGCTTGAGCTACGCCGCCTATGCGCATCGCGGCGCCTATCCCCTCATAGTCACCGCGCTGCTTGCCGCCGGTTTTGTGCTGGCGGCGCTCAGGCCGGGAAGCGAGACCTCAGCCGATCCGCTCATCCGCCGGCTGGTCTATGCCTGGGTGGCGCAGAACATCATGCTGGTCATCTCGTCGATCCTGCGGCTCGATCTCTATATCGGCATCTACGCGCTGACCTACTGGCGCATCGCGGCTTTCGTCTGGATGGGGCTGGTGGCGGCAGGGCTTGCGCTGATCGTTGCTCGCATCGCGCTGCGAAAATCCAACGAATGGCTCTCCTCCGCCAATCTTCTGACGTTATCCCTGACGCTTTATGCCTGCTGTTTCATCAATTTCGCAGCAACGATCGCCAACTACAATGTCGACCATTCCCTTGAAATGACCGGCTCCGGCACCCCGCTCGACGCCGAGTATCTGCGCTCGTTCGGCGCTGTCTCCCTGCCGGCGCTGGATCGCTACTACATGCATCAGACCGAACATTTGACCACTTGGGCGGTAGACCTGCAGATGGCCGATGACTATATCGCCGAACAGAAGAAGTGGCGCGCCTGGAGTTTTCGCGGCTGGCGGCTGGCCAGGGTTCTCGACAAGAGAGGTCCGCTCGTGCTTCCTCCACCCGCGCTACCTTCGCAGCCTTCCATGCCGGACCGCTGATCCATGCCGCATCACATCCTCGTCGCCGACGATGACCCGCATATCCGCGAGGTGATCTGCTTCGCGCTGGAAAAGGCCGGCATGAAAACGCATGCAGTGGCCGACGGTGCCGCTGCCTTGCAGGAGATCGAACGCCGGGTGCCGGATCTGGTCGTGCTCGACATCGGCATGCCGGAGATGGATGGGCTGGAGGTCTGCCGGCGCCTGCGCCACACATCCGATGTGCCGGTGCTCTTCCTGTCCGCGCGAGACGAGGAGATCGACCGCATCCTCGGGCTGGAAATGGGCGGCGACGACTATGTGACGAAGCCGTTCAGCCCGCGCGAGCTGGTCGCCCGCGTCAATGTCATCCTGCGGCGCGCCCGCCCGGTGCCGACCGAACCGATCGACGACAGGCAGTTCGCGCATGGCAAGCTCACGCTGGCGCCGGCCAGCCACGCGGCTGCCTTCGACGGCAAGCCGCTTGCGCTGACGGGGATCGAATTCTCGATCCTGAAAGGGTTTTTGGCCCGGCCTATGCATGTGCTCGACCGCGACGCTGTGATGGCCAGCGCCTATGCGGGAAAAATCCATGTCGCCGACCGTACCGTCGACAGCCACATCAGAAACATCCGCGCCAAGCTGGCGGCGGTGGGTTGCGTTGACGCCATCGAGACCGTGCATGGCGTCGGCTTCCGGCTTGGCCGATGCGGCTGACGGCGTCGCGCAAATGGATCGGCCGCAAATGGCGGCCACGGCTTGCCACGGTCGTCGTCGCCATCCTGATCCTGGTTATGGCCTTGCCGCTGGTCGGCCTGTTCTTCTTTCGCCTCTACGAGAACCAGCTGATCCGCCAGACCGAGGCCGAGCTGATCGCGCAAGGCGCGGCCATCGCAGCCATCTATGCGCAGGAGGTGCGCGATGCCGGCATTGCCCCGGAAAAGCTCGGGGCGCCGATGCCGGAGGCCAATGGAAGTGCCAGCCGAGACGCCAATCCCGACGGGCCATACAGGCCGATCGAGCCGAGCCTCGATCTCGCTTCGGACTACGTGCTGCCGACGCGGCCGGCGGCGACGCCGGCGACCGTGGATCCCGCCTTCGCCGCGATCGGCACGCGCCTGTCCAGCATTCTCGATGCGACGCAGAAAACCACGCTGGCCGGCTTCCGGCTGCTCGATCCCCGCGGCGTCGTCATTGCCGGGCGCGGCGAGGTCGGGCAGTCGCTTGGCGAGGTCGAGGAGGTGCGCGACGCGCTTGCCGGCCGCTATGCCAGTGCGCTCAGGCTGCGCATCCCGGACCAGCCGACGCCACCGCTCTATTCGGTCAGCCGTGGCACCAAGGTGCGTGTTTTCGTCGCCTTGCCGGTGGCCGTCGATGGCCGGGTCGCCGGCGTGGTCTATGTCTCGCGGACGCCCAACAACATCATAAAACATCTCTATGGCGAACGCGGCAAGGTGACGTTGGCGGCAATCGCCATTCTCGGCGGCACGCTGCTCATCGGCCTTGTCTTCCTGCGCACCGTCAGCCGGCCGATCTATGCGCTGATCGACCGCACGCAGCGCATCGCCGCCGGCGAACGCGACGCGATCCGGCCGCTCGACCATCACGGCACCTATGAAATGGCCGAGCTTTCCGCCGCCTTCCTCGACATGGCGGAAAAGCTGCAGGCGCGATCCGATAGCATCCAGACCTTTGCCGCCCATGTCTCGCACGAGCTCAAATCACCGCTGACGGCGATCCAGGGCGCGGCGGAATTGCTGCGCGATTCAGGCAGCGCGATGGATGATGAAGAGCGGCGGCGATTTTCCAACAATATCGTCACCGATGCCGGACGGCTCAATCTGCTGGTGCGGCGCCTGCTCGATCTGGCAAAGGCCGAAAATCTTGCACCCAGCGGTGAAAGCACCTCGATCAATGCTGTGCTGGCATTGCTTCCCGTCGACACCAGGCTGGCGGTTCGCGTCGAGGCGGGCGGCGATCTCGCTTTGCGCATCTCGTCCGAGAACGCTGCAATCGTGCTTGCCAATCTCATCGACAACTCGGCCAGGCACGGCGCGACGCTGGTTTCGATCACGGCGGCGAGCGCCGAGGGCAAGGCGACGGTGCTGGTCAGCGATGATGGCGACGGCATTTCGCCCAGCAACCAGGCGCGCATCTTCGAGCCGTTCTTCACCACAAGGCGCGCTACCGGCGGCACCGGCATGGGCCTCGGCATCGTGCTGGCCCTCCTGAAAGCGCATGATGGTATGATCCGGCTGGTTGACAGCGAGCGCGGCACGCGCTTCGAGATCACTTTGCCTTTATCAAGCTGAGCATGATCTTATCCGAAAACCGGTACCCACTTTTCGGGATCATGCTCTGGAAGCTGGAGCCGAAAAAATGCGCTACGACATCGTCATCATCGGCGGGGCCATCGTTGGGTCCTCGATTGCCTATTATCTGCGCGAGGAAGGGTTTTCCGGCTCCATCGCGCTCATCGAGCGCGATCCGCAATTCGCCCATGCGGCAACGACCCTGTCCATGGCCTCGATCCGCCAGCAATTTTCCATTCCGGAAAACATCCGGCTGTCGCAATTCACGCTAAAACTGTTCCGGCGGCTGAAGGAAGAATTCGGCACCGATGCCGATATCGGGTTCCGCGAAGGCGGCTATCTCATCCTCGCCGGAGAGGCCGGGCTGCCGATCCTCAAAGCCAATCACGAGGCGCAGATCGCCGAGGGCGCCGACATCGTGCTCGAGGATGCCGAGCAACTGACACGGCGCTTCGCCTGGCTTTCGAGCGAAGGCATTTCCGCCGGCGCCTATGGCCGGACCGGCGAAGGCTGGTTCGACGCGCATGCGATGCTGACGCTGTTCCGCAAAGCGCTGCGCGACAAGAAGATTGATTTCATCACCGCTTCGGTCACCGCTGTTGCGCGCGACGGCAACCGCGTCACCGGCGTCTCCCTCGACAATGGCCAAACGCTGGAGGCCGGCATCGTCGTCAACGCCGCCGGGCCGAATGCCGGCAAGGTCGCCGCTCTTGCCCAGCTTTCGCTGCCGGTCGAGCCGCGCAAGCGCAACGTCTTCGTCTTCGAGGCGCGCGAGAAATACGCCGATATGCCGCTGCTGGTCGATCCCTCGGGCATTTATGTGCGGCCGGAAGGCTCGGTCTACCTCACCGGCGGTGCCGAACCTGAGGAGGGCGATGGGCCGGCCGACCCCGGGGATTTCGAGGTCGACTGGCCGCTGTTCGAAGAGGTGATCTGGCCAGTGCTGGCAACCCGCATTCCGGCCTTCGAAGCGATCAAGGCGACCCGCGCCTGGGCCGGCCACTATGATTACAACACGCTCGACCAGAACGCCGTGATCGGCCCGCATCCCGAGGTCGGCAATTTCCTGTTCGCCAACGGATTCTCCGGCCATGGCCTGCAGCAGGCGCCGGCGGTCGGCAAGGCGCTGGCGGAGTTGATCGTGCATGGGGGGTATCGGACGATCGACTGCAAAGCGTTTGGGTATGGGCGCGTGGCCGAGGGACGGGCGTTTCGGGAATTGAATGTGATTTAAGGGCTCGCAGAACAACCGCTCGGTCGAGTTCCGGCCCACCCCCCTCTGTCCTGCCGGACATCTCCCCCGCAAGGGGGACTGTTGCGTAATTCGGTGGTTGTGATTCTCTGAGATTGACGCTCGGAGGGAATCACGATGGCAGTGAAGCAGACGGGTCAGTTGAGCTTGGCGGAAGCCTTTCTGGGCGGCAAGTTGGCAGGCGGTTCTTCGCCACTCGATCGATTGTCAGGTCTGGTGAAGTGGGACCGCTTCGAGAAGCTACTCAACCCGCTGCGCGATGGTGGACCGGGTCGGGCTGCCTGGCCACCGTTGGTCCTGTT